>JBCECW010000062.1:0-379 GCA_039207785.1 Pseudomonas sp.
CTGGCCGACAAACTCGGCGCTGCCGTGGGTGCGTCCCGTGCCGCTGTCGACGCCGGTTTCGTACCGAACGACATGCAGGTTGGCCAGACCGGCAAGATCGTCGCACCGCAGCTGTACATCGCGGTCGGTATCTCCGGTGCCATCCAGCACCTGGCTGGTATGAAAGACTCGAAAGTGATCGTTGCGATCAACAAAGACGAAGAGGCTCCAATCTTCCAGGTTGCCGATTACGGCCTGGTTGCTGACCTGTTCGAAGCTGTACCTGAGCTGGAAAAACTGGTTTAACCAGAACGTCCTGCCCAAGAAAAACCCGCTCATTGAGCGGGTTTTTTTATGCCCGTTAGATCAGCCTTTAACGCTGTCGAGAAAGGCCTGGTAA
>JBCECW010000062.1:389-9175 GCA_039207785.1 Pseudomonas sp.
GTAATGCCCAGCCGTTTCTTCCGGCCGCTCGATCATCGGCACGTGGCCGCAGTCTTTCATGATCACCACGGTTGGCTGTTTCAGCAGCGGCTTCATCACCTCGATGCTCGATACATCCAGCACGCGGTCCTTGTCGCCCCATAGCAGCAGGGTAGGGGCCTGGATCTTCGGCAGCTCCGGTTCCAGGGGGATATAACGCTCGCGCAGATGGCTGAACACTTTGTCATTCTGCGCACTTCTGGCGCTGGCCTGCTCCGCCATGTAGCGCCGCACATTGGCCGGCACGCTCGGCGGCACCACAAACACAAAGTCAACCAGCTTGGCAAAGCTTTCGGCATCGCGGGCCACCAACGGGTTGGGATCGCCGCGTTCGAGCATTTCATACAGCTCGCTTTTCTTTGGCGAGGTCACGCCAGCGTTATCGAACAGCGCCAGAGAGCGTACCTGCTCAGGATGGCGGGCCGCATACAGGGCCGCGATATGGCCGCCCATGGAATTGCCCACTACATGCACCTTGGTCAGGCCAAGGGTCTGCACAAAGGCCGCCACACGCTCGGCCTGGGTGCCGACGTCATAGCTGGCATCGGGTTTGCTGCTATCACCGAAACCGGGCAGGTCGAGGGCAATCACGTGGTAGCGCTTGGTGAGGAATTTGGCGAAGCGCACCCAGTTATCCTTGTTGGCGCCGAAGCCGTGGATCATCAGCAGCGTTTCGCCGTCGGCCGGGCCGCCTTGGTAATAGTGAATGCTCAGGTCGCCGACCATCACTTGTTCGTTGCTCAGCCCAGCCACCTGCCGTTCGGCAAATTGCGCGGTGGCCATCAACGCAGCGGGGGAGAAGTAGAGTGTGGCGGCAATGGCTGCCAAGCAGATCGCAACACCAGCCAGTAGTTTTTTCATGGACCGTCCTTATCGCCAATAATTATTTCAATTCGTCTAAGCTAGCATGACGTTGTGCTTTGTCAGCACGTTCGGCCTGCAATCCCAACCATGGTTCTGTTCGGGAACACCACTGATGCAGATACGCCGCTTGATCGCGCTGTTTTTGTTACTCGCCGGCGCACCCGGTTTAAGTACTGCCGCTGGAAAATGTGAGCGCCTGGTAGCCACGGGCAACCCCGAATACCCGCCTTATTTATGGCGCGACCCGGCCAACCCCAAGGTGCTGATCGGCGCCAATGCCGATCTGCTCAAGCAGGTGGGCAGTGAGCTGGGCGTGGGCATCGACGTGATCTATACCGGCCCCTGGTCGCGAGCGCAGGAAGACGTGCGCACTGGCCGCGTGGATATGCTCGCCGGTGCCTTCCTGACCCTGCCGCGCCTGGAGACCATGGACTATATCCACCCTGCGTTTCTGCAAACCGACAGCGTGGTGTGGACCAAGCGCGGCAAAGGCTTTCCTTACGCGCAGTGGGACGACCTCAAGCTGCACACCGGCGGCACCCTGGTAAACAACAGCTTTGGCCAGGCCTTCGACCACTACGCCAAAGACAACCTCAACCTGGAAACCGTGCCCAGCCTGACCCAGGCCTATCAGAAGCTGATGCTCGAACGCACCGACTACGTGTTGTACGAGCGTTACCCGGGCTTGGCCTTGGCCGAAACCCTGGGCATGACGGCAGATCTTGAAGCTCTGGAACCGCCGATCTCCAGTGAAGGTCTGTACCTGACCTTGTCGTTCAACTCGGCGTGCAACGAGCCGTGGCTGCGCGGACAACTGGCGAAAAAGATGACAGAATTGGCCGCCTCTGGCGTGCCGCAAGCCTTGTTGCAGCGCAATCTGGATCTATGGAAAGCGCAACAACTGCAACCGGCGAGTCCCCCGAAACAGTAGGAATTTTTCGTGATTCAAAGACGCATACTGGCAACCAGCCTGGTCGTGATGGCCCTGGTCGGTTGTACCAAAGACCCCGCGCCGAACGAGCAAATGCGCCTGACTGAACAGGCCGTCGCGCAAGCCAAGGCGGTAGGTGCCGACGAGCAAATTCCCGAGATGGTGACAGCTGAGCAGAAGCTGGCCCGCGCGCAAAAGAACATGGACGAGCAAGACTACCGCCGCGCGCGCATGTTCGCCGAGCAGGCCGAACTGGATGCACGCCTGGCCGAAGGCCTGGTGCTGACCAGCAAAAGCGAAAAACAGCTGGCCGACCTGAACACCCGCATCAAGCGTCTGCACAAGCAATTGGGGGAGACGCCGTGAGCAACGCCTATCGCCTGACCCTGGCCCTGCTGGCCGTATCGCTGCTGGCCGGCTGCGCCACCGAGCCGGATGCCGAGCAAAGCCTGGAAACAGCCCGCGAGCAATTCCAGAAGGTCAAAGAAGACACCGACGCCCTGCGTTATGCCCCCCGCGATGTGATCCGCGCCGGCGACTCGCTGTCGCGTGCCGATCGCTTGTCCACCTACTGGGGCAGTGATACCGACGTCAAACACTATGCCTACCTGAGCCAGCGCTACAGCGCGATTGCCGAGCAGCACACCAAGCTCAGCGTCAACCAGGAGCGCCAGGCCAAGCTGCAGCTGGAAATCGAACGCCTGCAACTGAACCTGCGTGAAGCCAAGCTGGTCAGCGTGCAGCAGCAAGGCAAATGGCTCGAAGAGCAGATCAACCTGGCCGCCACCGAGACCAATCGCGGCCTGGTGCTGACCCTGGGCGATGTGCTGTTCGACCCCGCCGACAGCGAGCTCAAGCCGGCGGCCAACCGCACCTTGCTCAAGCTCACCCAGTTTCTGCAGCTCAACCCGCGCCGTGTAGTGCGGGTAGAGGGCTATACCGACAACCGTGGCAGCGACGAAGAGAACCTGACCCTGTCCAAAGACCGGGCCCAGGCCGTGGCCGACACCATGATCGACCTGGGCATCGACGAGAAACGTATCCAGGTGGTGGGTTACGGGGCGGATTTCCCCGTCACCGAAAACGCTTCCTCCCGTGGCCGTGCGCAAAACCGCCGGGTGGAAATCGTGTTCTCCGATGACCAGGGCAAGCTGGGCTCCGATCGTTAAACCCAGCCCGCTGTACCAAACCCCGGTAGCCCAGCGGCACCGGGGTTTTTTATTGCCTGGTTTGCAATTTTGTTCTGTATGCAAAACAAAAACAGCAACTGTGCCGGTTCAGTTCTAGACTGTTTCGCTACTGTATCGGTGTTCGCGCTCACCCCAGGAAAACTGCCATGACCAGTCTGTTGCTCTATCAACGTATCGCCCAGCAATTGGCTGAAGATATTCGCCGTGGCGTGTACCAGCCGGGCGAGCGCGTGCCGTCGGTGCGCAAGATGAGCTCACAGCTGAACGTCAGCCACGCCACGGTGTTGCAGGCCTACGCCAATCTCGAAGACCAGGGCCTGATCCGCGCGCGGCCGCAGTCGGGTTTCTATGTGCACCAGACCCCGGCCCTTACCGCCGCCACCCCGGATATCGCCCGGGTCGAGCGCCCCGGCCTCGTTACCCGCAGCAGCATCATTCACCAGGTACTCACCGAAGCCCGCCGCGAAGGCGTGTTTCCCTTTGGCGCCGCCGTGCCCCATGTCGACTACCTGCCGGTGCGCGCCTTGCACCAGCAATTGGCCAAGGTCACCCGTTTCCATAGCCCGCGCGCCTTCAGCTATATGTTCAGCCCCGGCTTCGAGCCGCTGCGCCGTCAGGTGGCCATTCGCATGCGCGACGCCGGTGTGGTGGTCGACCCCGGCGAAGTGGTGATCACCCACGGCTGTGTCGATGCCCTGCAAATGTCGTTGCGGGTGCTGACCAAGCCCGGTGACCTGATCGCCACCGAGTCGCCCACCTATTACGGCCTGCTGCAATTGGCCGACCTGCTGGGCCTGAAAGTGATCGAAATCCCCAGCGACCCAGGCACTGGCATCAGCCTCGAAGCCCTGCAATTGGCCGCCAGTCAGTGGCCGATCAAGGCCCTGGTGCTTACCGCGCGGCTCAGCAACCCGCTGGGCGGCACCATTCCCGAAGACCGGCAAAAGCAGCTGCTACGCCAGGCGCGGGAATTCGATTTCCATATCGTCGAAGACGATATCTACGGCGAGTTGCTGTTCGAGCAAGGCCCGACCAAGGCGCTGAAATCCCACGACCGCGAAGGGCGCGTACTGTACTGCTCGAGCTTTTCGAAAACCCTGTCGCCAGGGGTGCGGGTGGGCTGGATCATTGCCAGCAAGTACCAGGACGATATCCAGCGCCTGCAAATGTTCACCACCCACTCGGCGTGCAGCGTCACGCAGATGGGCGTGGCGGCGTACCTGGAAAACGGTGGCTACGACCGGCATTTGCGCTATATCCGCCACGAGTACCGCAAAAACCTCAGCGCCTTCCAGTTGGCGGTGCAGCAATACTTCCCCGAGGGCACGCAGATCACCCGGCCCAAGGGCGGTTTTATTCTCTGGGTCAGCTTGCCGCGCCGGGTCAATACCAAAGACCTGCACGTACGCGCGCTGCAGCAAGGTATCAGCATCGCGCCGGGGCTGATCTTCAGTAACACCGAGCAGTTCAATCACTGCGTGCGCCTGAACTGCGGCATCCCGTGGAACCGCGAATCGGAGCGCGCCATCATGACCCTCGGCATGCTGGCCAATCAGCTGTGCCAGGAGACGCCAAACCTTCTGTAACACGCCGATCAGCCCCCTCGCCCCTCCGGGGAGAGAGCTGGGGAGAGGGGCGCGCCGGGCTTCGGTGTTGGGCCCGGCCCTCTCCCCCAGCCCCTCTCCCGCAGACGGGAGAGGGGAGCCGCATTTTTTTTCAATCGGTTTAACCCTACTTCAAAACCCCCACCGTCTACCTGAGCGAATGGCCCCCCAGGAGACGCCCCCATGGCTCACTATCTCGCTGTATCGCGCACCCCATTGCTGGTTGGTTTTACCGGCGGTTTATTGCTGGCCTTGACCGCCTGCTCGGGCAAGGAGTCGGAACCGCTTGCCGTCAACCCGCCCGCTGCCGCACCGCTTACCTACACCCGTGATGTACTGGCCGAGCAGGCCGCGCCGGCCGAGGCGAAAAAAAGCATGGCCCTGGGCGCCGTTATGCCCGCTCCGCGCATGGCCGCTGCCGATACCCAGGCTCCTGGCTACCAGGACGTATACCGCGAGCAGTACCAGAAGCTCGCCGACAACCCGGTCCACGCCGTGGCCCAGGAACCGGTTTCCACCTTTAGCATCGACGTCGACACCGGCAGCTACGCCAATGTGCGGCGCTTTCTCAATCGCGGCCAGCTGCCGCCCAGCGAAGCGGTACGCCTGGAGGAACTGGTCAACTACTTCCCCTATAGCTACCCAGCGGTCAGCGGCGACACCCCGTTCGGCGTCAGCACCGAGCTGGCCGTCACCCCCTGGAACCCCAACAGCCGCTTGCTAAAAGTGGCGATCAAGGCCTCGGAGCTGCAAAGCCAGGCCATGCCACCGGCCAACCTGGTGTTCCTGGTGGATGTCTCCGGTTCCATGGACCGCCCCGATGGCCTGCCGCTGGTGCAAAGCACCTTGAAGCTGCTGGTGGACCAGTTGCGTGCCGAGGACAAGGTAGCGCTGGTGGTCTATGCCGGTGAGTCGCGGGTGGTATTGGCGCCAACCTCGGGCAGTGAAAAAGGCAAGATCCGCGCGGCCATCGAGCAGTTGCAGGCCGGCGGTTCCACGGCGGGCGAGTCGGGTATCCAGCTGGCTTATCAGCAGGCGCAGCAAGGCTTTGTCAAAGGCGGTATCAACCGCATCCTGCTGGCCACCGACGGTGACTTCAACGTTGGCATCAGCGACTTCGACAGCCTGAAAAAGCTCGCCGAAACCAAGCGCCAGACCGGCGTTTCGCTGACCACCCTGGGCTTTGGCACCGATAACTACAACGAGCAGTTGATGGAGCAACTGGCCGATGCCGGCAACGGCAACTACGCCTATATCGACAACCTGCGCGAAGCCCGCAAGGTGCTGGTGCAGCAACTGAGTTCGACCCTGGTAACGGTGGCCAAGGACGTGAAAATCCAGGTGGAATTCAACCCCGCGCAGGTCAGCGAATACCGCCTGCTGGGCTATGAAAACCGCGCGCTGAAGCGCGAAGACTTCAGCAACGACAAGGTCGATGCCGGGGAGATTGGCGCCGGTCATACCGTCACTGCGCTCTACGAAGTAGTGCCGGCGGGCAACAAGGGCTGGCTGGAGCCGTTGCGCTATCAAGCGGCCGCGAGCAAACGAGCGGCGTCCGAGGAAATGGCCCTGCTGCGTATCCGCTACAAAGCGCCGGAGCAAGCGCAAAGCCGTCTGCTGGAAGTGCCGATCAGCGCCGCCGACAAGGCGCCGGCCATTGCCGATGCCAGCCCCGACCTACGCTTTGCCGCAGCGGTAGCGGCTTTTGCCCAGCAGTTGAAAGGCGGCCAATACACCGGCAATTTCGATCTGGCCGCCAGCGCTGAACTGGCCCGCAACGCCAAGGGCGATGACCGCTTCGGTCTGCGTGCCGAGTTTGTACAACTGGTGGAACTGGCGCAGAGCCTGCACACTGCGGCCAATCCTTCTACCACCACCATGGCCAAGGTCGACTAGCGTGACAGCCGCTCCTTCTCCAGCCACACCCCTGCCGAGCGACGCCGAGTTATTGCGGCGCTACCGGCAGGGCGACAGCCAGGCGTTTGCCGTGCTCTATGGCCGGCACCGCCTGGGCTTGTTCCGTTTTCTCTGTGGCCTGTGCAACGACGCGGCATTGGCCGAGGAAATCTTCCAGGAAACCTGGATGAGCCTGATCCGCAGCGAGTCGCAGCAGCGTGAGGCGGTGCAGTTCACTACATGGCTGTACCAGATCGCGCGCAACCGCCTGATCGACCATTGGCGCAAGCACGGCAAACGCCATCAGCTGCACGACGAATACAACGAGCAGCTGCACGCCGAGGCCGACCATCAGCCCAACCCGGAGCAGCAGCTCAGCCTGACCCGTGATCAACAGCGCTTGCAGGCGGCGCTGGACGATCTGCCGGCTGAGCAGCGTGAGGTGTTCCTGCTGCGCGCCCACGGTGACCTGGACCTGGGTGAAATCGCGGCGTTGACGCAAACCCCGGCGGAAACGGTAAAAAGCCGCCTGCGCTACGCCCTGAGCAAGTTACGACGGTTGCTGACGGACCCGGCCACCGCCGACGAGGTATCGCCATGACACACGACCCGCGCGAAAGCGCCGCGCTTGAGCAACAACTGCTCGAGCACTACCGCCGCCACAGCGAGCAGGCGCCGTCGCCTGAGCTGGATGCGCGCATCCTGGCGGCGGCCCAGGCCCATGTCGCCAACTCGCCGCGTCCGCAGGCCAAGGTGTCGGCATTCAGCCGCCTGCATGGCTGGTGGTTTGGCGGCAACCAGCGAGCGCGCTGGTCCATGGCCTTTGCCAGCATCGCCACCTTGGGCATTGGTGTGGGCTTGGCGATGCGCACGCTGGAGCAGGCGCCGCTGGAGCAATACGATGCCGCGCCCATGAGTCTGTCGGTACCGGCGCCAGCGCCCGCCCCGGTGATGGAGTTGCAGGCGGAAAAGAAAACCCTGGCAGCGCCGCGCGCGGAGATGCGCAAGGCAGCGCCGCCGATTATCAGCGGCCAGTTGAACGAACAGTTGGGCAAGCTGGAAGCCGAGCCGCCTGCGGCAGTAGCCGCTGCCGCGCCTTTTGCCGATTCGGTGGCCCCGGCCGCGCCGCCTGCGCTGGCAAGCAAACCGGCGGGGGCCAGCCAGCATGACCAGGCGCATCTGCAGCGGGCCTTGGAGCAGATTGTGCGGCTGCAGCGCAGCGGCCAGAACGCCTTGGCCGAGCAGCAATTGCACACCCTGCAACAACTTTATCCAGCACAGGATATACGCGCGCAGTTGCAACGTTTGCAGCAGGAGCGTGGTCAGCAATAGAAGGGCGGCACAGGTTGTTGCCCGGAATGCGCGCTTGCCAGGGTCGGCTGAGCGCGCGAGCATGTTGGCCTTTGTTGAGTTCGACGACTGTGCCATGAAGATTATTCGCCCCGCTGGCGTGTTGCTTGCCGTGCTGTTGCTGGCCGCTTGCGACAAGGATCCAGCCCCGCCCAAGACGCCGCCGGCACCCGCTGCGCCGACCGTTACGCAAACCCCTGTGCCTGAACCGCAGCCGCAACCGGTGGCCGAGCCGACGAAAAAGCCCGCTGCGGCAAGCACCGTCAAACCGTTCGAGCCGCTGGTAAAAAGCGAGCTCAAACCCCTGCCGGAAAAGGCGCCCGCCAAGCCTGCTCCGGTGGCCAAGGCGGCGGAAAAAGTAGAGGTTCGCGCCCCGCAACCCCCAGACAAGATCCAGCGCCTGCAAGTGGCCAAGCCACAAACCGCGGCGCAAAAGAAAGCCAGCGATGCAGTCAAGCAAGCCAAGGTGGCCAAGCCTGCGCTTAACCTGCATTTGCCCAAGGAAGAGGTGCACAAGCTGGAGCCGGAGGTTTCGACATTTGGCGTCGCCAGCCCGGCGCCAAACCGGGAAGAAGCGCCGGCCTTGCTACCGCAGATGTTCGCGGAAAAGCCCGAGCAGCAAAGCCCGTTCGAAGTGGGCGGGCGGGTGATCACCACCGACAAGAACCGCGACCAGGACAAGGATTCCAGCGTGCTGGATACGGTGGATGGGGCGGAGTTGCAGTTTAAATTCCGCCACTAAAAAGCGTGAAGAGGCCCTCTCCCTAACCCTCTCCCGCGAGCGGGAGAGGGGATTGGTCCGCGTTTGTCTCCCCTCGCCCGTTTACGGGAGAGGGGCCGGGGGAGAGGGCAGCAGGCGCCGCTGATCGCACCTCAAAACCGATGCACCCCCTGCTGAATCGCCTCATAAAC
>JBCECW010000062.1:9185-11299 GCA_039207785.1 Pseudomonas sp.
AAGGTATTCACGACCTTTGTTTCCAGGGTTCGCCAGCAAGCTGGCTCCTACGTTCATCAGAATCGATGCACGCCGTTCTGGATTGCTTCATAAACCGCCCAATCGAGCACCGCAAACTGGCTACTCCCCGGCAACCGCACATACAGCGGATCCGTCACCAGCAGCGGGTTATACGCCGCCGTCTTCAGGTCATTCTTTTTGTACTTGAACGTACCGGTGGTCTCCACCTCGCGCAGCAGCCGTACAAATTGCGGCGCCGCATAGGCGGGTAGTTCGCGGTCCAGGTGCAGGGCCAATTCTTCGCAGGCCAACTGCAACCCTGGCGCCAAGCGCAGCGCCGCCATCCCACAGCGGCCATTGGTGCCGGGAATCTCCACGCCGTACACCACCGCATCCTCGATACCGGCAAAGGCGCCCAGGGCGTTTTCCACTTCGGTGGTGGAGACGTTTTCGCCTTTCCAGCGGAAGGTATCGCCCAGGCGATCGACAAACTGGGTGTGCTTGAAGCCGATATCGCGCATCAGATCGCCGGTGTTAAACCAGGCGTCACCTTTCTTGAACACGTTGCGCAGGATCACCGCTTCGCTTTTCGCCGGGTCGGTATAGCCGTCGAACGGCCACTTGGCGCTGATCTCGGTAATCAGCAGGCCGGGTTCGCCTTTGTCGGCTTTTTGCAGAAAGTTTTTCTTGTTGCGCAGCGGCCGGTCGTTTTCCAGGTCGTAGCGCACGATGGCGTACGTTGCCGGCGAGTAGCCCACGGTATTGTCGAAGTTGAACACATTGGTAAAACCGATATTGCCTTCGCTGGAGGCATAGAACTCGGTGATGCGTTCGATGCCGAAGCGCTGCTTGAACTCGCCCCAGATCGACGGACGCAGGCCGTTGCCGATCATGCAAGTCAGGCTGTTGTTGTGTTCCTCCGCGCACGGCGGCTGGTTTAGCAGGTAGCGGCACAGCTCGCCGATATAGCCAAAGCAGGTGGCCTGGTAGTGCTTGACGTCCTTCCAGAACGCGCTGGCGGAAAAGCGCCGGCGCAGGGCGATGGCGGCGCCACCGGCCAGGGCCGCGCTCCAGCACACGGTGACGGCGTTGTTGTGGTAGCAGGGCAGGGTCAGGTACAGCACGTCGCTGTCGGTCAGGCCCAGGCCCGAGTGGCCGAAGCCGCCGTAGGCTTTGATCCATTTGCCATGGCTCATGATCGAGGCTTTCGGCAGGCCGGTGGTGCCGGAGGTGTAGATCAGGAAGCAGGGGTCTTTGAGGCGCACCTTGGCGCTGTCGGGCAGGTTGTCGTGGCGCTCGCTCCAGGCCAGGTCCATCAGATCCTGCCAGCCATCCGGGGCGGCGCTGGGGGTGTTGAGGCTGTCGCCGTCGCTCAGCCAGTAGCAGTGCTGGTCGCTGCCATGTACCTGCTCGCGCACCGCCTCGAAGGGCTCGCGCAGTTCTTCGCCAATCACAAAGTGGCTGGGCTTTACCAGGTTAAGGCTGTGTATCAGCACCTGGCCGCGCTGGGTGGTATTGACCAGCGCGCCCACCGCACCAAGCTTGGCCAGGGCGGCCAGCAGCAGAAGCACCTCGATGCGGTTTTCCAGCATCACCGCCACCACGCTGCCATGCACCACGCCCTGTTTTTGCAGGGCACGGGCCAGGCGGTTGGCCCAGGCGTTGAACTGCGCGTAGCTCAGCTGGCGATTCTCCTCGAGCACCGCCGGGCGCTCGGCATAGAGGTCGGCGGCGCGCTCCAGGGCCCAGGCCAGCGACAGGTTTTTTTCCCGATTGCGGATACCGGCGTAATACAGGCCACGCAGCATGCGCGGCACGCGGGCAAAGGTGGCGGGCAGGTGGGCGATAAAGCGGGCAGGGGTGATCAGGTCGGCTTGGCTCATGTTCGCGTCGTTATGCTTTTATCGGGAACGAGCAGGCACTCTAGAACGCCTGCGCCAGGGGCACTATGGCCCTGGCGCAGGTTAAAACGGGCAGATGGGCAAACCGCTCAGTCCACGAACAGGTCCTGGATCAGCGGGCCGCCCGCCGGGTCGAAGCGGTACTGCTCGAAGTCGCTCTGGCCGCCTTCGCGCAGGATCTCTTCGTCGATCAGCAGGCGCCCGGTAATGGCC
>JBCECW010000063.1:0-6124 GCA_039207785.1 Pseudomonas sp.
CGCTGCCCTCTCCCCCAGCCCCTCTCCCGCACGCGGGAGAGGGGAGCTTAATTTCCTATACCCGGATCACCATGCGCATCGAATCCCGCCCCCTGCCCAGCACCTTGCCCGACCTCGGCAACCTGCCGCCCCTGCTTACCCGCCTATATGCCGCCCGTGGCGTGCAGTCGGCGGCGGAGTTGGATAAAGGCCTGGCCAAGCTGATTCCCTATCAGCAATTGCTGGGCATCGACGCGGCGGTGAGTTTGCTGGTGCAGGCCCTGGAGCAGCGCCAGCGCATCCTGATCGTTGGCGACTTCGACGCCGATGGCGCCACCGCCAGCACCGTCGGCGTGCTTGGCCTGCGTGCCCTGGGCGCGGCCCATGTCGATTACCTGGTGCCCAACCGCTTTGAATATGGCTACGGCCTGACCCCGGAAATCGTCGCCGTGGCCCTGGAGCGCCAGCCGCAGTTGCTGCTCACTGTGGACAACGGCATCTCCAGCGTCGAAGGCGTGGCCGCCGCCAAGGCCGCAGGGCTGAATGTGCTGGTCACCGACCACCATTTGCCCGGCCCGCAACTGCCGGCCGCCGATGCCATCGTCACCCCCAACCAGCATGGCTGCACCTTCCCCAGCAAGGCGCTGGCCGGCGTCGGGGTGATTTTTTATGTGCTGCTGGCGCTGCGTGCGCGCTTGCGCGAGCTGGACTGGTTTACCCGTGCCGGCATCGCCGAACCCAACCTGGCCGAGCTGCTCGACCTGGTGGCCCTGGGCAGTGTCGCCGACGTGGTGCCGCTGGATGCCAATAACCGCATCCTGGTGCACCAGGGCCTGGCCCGCATTCGTGCCGGGCGCGCTCGTCCGGGCTTGCGCGCGGTGCTGGAAGTGGCGGGGCGGGCGGCGGAACGTATTACCTCCACCGACCTTGGCTTTATTCTCGGTCCGCGCCTGAACGCGGCCGGGCGCCTGGACGATATGAGCCTGGGTATCGAATGCCTGCTGTGTGAAGACGAAGCCCTGGCTCGCGATATGGCCGTGCAGCTGGACCAGTTGAACCAGGACCGCAAGGCCATCGAACAAGGCATGCAGCGCGAGGCCCTGGCCCAGCTCAAGGACCTGCCGCTGGAAACCTTGCCCTTTGGCCTGTGCCTGTTCGAGCCGGATTGGCACCAGGGCGTGATCGGTATCCTCGCTTCGCGGATGAAAGAGCGTTACCACCGCCCCACCATCGCCTTTGCCGATGCTGGCGATGGCGTAGTCAAGGGCTCGGCACGCTCGATCCCGGGCTTTCATATTCGGGATGCCCTAGACGCCGTCGCGGCCAAACACCCTGGCTTGATCAGCAAGTTTGGCGGCCATGCCATGGCGGCTGGCCTGTCGCTGCCGCAGGAAAACTTTGGCGCCTTTGCCGCCGCCTTCGATGCCGAAGTGCGCCGCCAACTGCACGAAGATGACCTGACCGGCCGCCTGCTCTCCGATGGCGCCCTGGCGGTGGAGGAGTTTCACCTGGAGCTGGCCCGCGCCCTGCGCAACGCCGGGCCGTGGGGGCAGCATTTCCCTGAGCCGCTATTTCACGGCGTGTTCCAGCTGGTGCAGCAGCGGGTAGTGGGCGAGCGGCATTTGAAGGTGGTGCTGAAAAGCGAGTGCGGCAGCGTGCAGCTGGACGGCATCGCCTTTGGCATCGACCGCGACGTGTGGCCCAACCCGACCGTGCGCTGGGTGGAGCTGGCCTACAAGCTCGACGTCAACGAATACCGCGGCCAGGAAACGGTGCAATTGATGATTGCCCATATTGCCGCGCGGTAAAACGTCGAGATCGCTTGGTGCGCTCTGCGCACCAGCCTTGAGATCATTTATCCCAACGCTTGCCATCCAGCGGCTTCACATGCGCCAACTCGGCTTCATCCAGGCCGTAGCCTTCGCCGATATCTTCTTCGTCGACAATGCTCAGGTCCCAATCCGCCGCCGTCTTGCCGCCGGGCTCGCTGGCTGAGCGGGCGCCGCTTTCGTCGATCAGGGTTTCCGGGCTCAGGTCGTCCAGGCTGACGCCATCTTCGATATCACCCGTGCCCAGGGTTTCGCCGCCGCTCTGGCCGGCTTCGCGCACCCGTTTGGCTGGCTGCTCGCGCTGGATCTGCTCGGCCGGTTTAAGGTCGCCGACACGGCCTTTGCGGGATTCGTTCTGTTTGTCGAAATCCAACTGCTCGATAGAGCCCATGCGGTCTTCGATATCGTCGATTTCTTGCGGGCGATAGCGTTTTTGCGTGCTCATGGCCGTTCCTTTCAGTTGAGGTCACTGAAGGGTGGACGTAAGGGCAGGGCAGATGGTTCAGCTGGCGCGACCGGGGGTAGCGCTAGCGCAGCGACAGCATGGCGGCCTTTTTGTAGAACATCGCCGAGTCGGCCTTGGACATCAGCTCGTCCAGGTGCTCGCCGGCCTGTGGATAAATCGCCACGCCCAGGCTTGCTGACACGTTGAGCTCGCGCCCTTGCCAGTGCAGCGGCTGGGCAATGGCGCGGCAGATCTGCTCGGTGAGGTGGTAGATATCGTCGGCATCGTGCACACCATCCAGCAGCACGACAAATTCGTCACCGCCCATGCGCGCGGCCATATCGGCTTCGCGGATATTGGCGCTGATGGCCTTGGCCGCATGCACCAGCATGGCGTCGCCGGCCTGGTGGCCATAGCAGTCGTTGATCTCTTTGAATTTGTTCAGGTCCAGGTAGCACAGGGCCAGGCGCTCGCCATGGCGCTTGGCGGTCAGCAGTTTTTGCGTGGCGTAGGGGATAAAACTGTTGCGGTTGGGCAGGCCGGTAAGGCTGTCGTGGAAGGCCAGGGCGCGCACTTCTTCCTCGGCAATGATCCGCCGCTGGATTTCCCGCTGCAGCCGGCGCTGGCTGGCCAGCAGGATCAGCACCACCACCAGGATCGCCGCGCAGCCCAGACTGATCAGGGTAATGATGGCGCGCAGGCGCTCCACCAGTTGCGGCGGGTTGGGGTCGTAGAGAAAACCGTCGAGGCGGCTGGTGCTGGGCACCATGTCCTGTTCTTTGAACGCCTCGGCCATACGCAACCAGCGGCCGGGGTTCATATGGCCGATATCCACCAGGTCCGGCAGGATCAGGCCGCGCATGGCCTGGGCCTCGAATTCCAGGTGCTCGCGGCTTTTCTGCACATGGTATTTGCTGAGCAGCAGGTCGATGATTTCGTCCGGGTGGTCCATGGCGTAGCGCCAGCCCTTGAGCGTGGCGCGGCGCAAGGCCGCTACGCGCATGGGGTTGTCTTCTACCTCGGCCTCGGTGGTAAACAGGATGTCGCTGTAGAAGTCGATGCCGTAGGTGGCGGGCGATAGCACGGTATAGGCCACGCCCTTTTGCTGCAGGTAGAACGGCTCGTTGGTGAGGTAGGAGTTGAACGCCTGCACCTTGCCGCTGACCATATCGTCGATGTCGTAGCTGCTGGGCTGCAGGTCGAGGCTGGCCGGGTCGATGCCTTCGCGGCTGAACATGGTGAGAAAGTCGGCGTCGGTCTGCGCATTCATCAGCATCACGCGCTTGCCCGCCAGGTCATGCACGGTGCGGATACCGGCGTCGGTTCGCGCCAGCAACACCGACGGCGAATGCTGGAAAACCGCCGCCAGCGCCACCAGCGGTTTGCCATTCAGGCGTTCAAACAGCAGTTCACTGTTGCCCTCGCCATACAGCGCGCGGCCGGCCAGCACTTCTTCGGCCGGCGTCTTGCCCGGTGCGCCTTCGTGCAGGCGCACATCAAAGCCTTCGTCGCGGTAGTAACCCTTGGCAATGGCGGCGTAATAGCCGGCGAACTGGAACTGGTGTTTCCAGCGCAGTTGGAAGTCGATGGTTTGCAGATGGCCGCCGGGCGCCGGCAAGGCGGCCTGGCAGGGCAGTAGCGGTAACAGCAGGGCGAACAACAGCTGGCGTGGCCGCAAGGCACGTCCAAAGGGAATAAACCGGTGCTGGATCAGCAGCGCTAGCGGCATGGCATCTTCCGTGAGCAGCGATTACAGCGCGCCTTGCGGGGCGGGCTGCAGGTGCCTTGGCTGCATCATGCCTGTAAGTCTGCAAGCCGCGCAATCACGGGGTTGTGACGGTTTTGCGCGGGTTGGATTGTTGGACAGAAGCCGGGACCGTGGTTGGTCAATCCTTGCGGCGCTTGAGCTGGTCGCGCAGCTGCGTGGGCAGGTTGCGGATGGTCAGGGTGCCTTGCTCTTCGTTGTAGTCGATATTGGAGCCCAGCAAGTGGGCTTCGAAGCTGATCGACAGGCCTTCGGCACGGCCGGTAAAGCGGCGGAATTGGCTGAGGGTGCGTTTGTCCGCCGGGATTTCTGGCGACAGGCCGTAATCCTTGTTGCGGATATGGTCGTAGAAGGCCTTGGGCCGTTCTTCGTCGAGCAGGCCGGAGAGCTCTTGCAGCGTCATTGGCTCGCCCAGCTTGGCTTGGCTGGTGGCGTAGTCGACCAGGGTGTCGGTCTTGGCGCGGGCTTGTTCTTCGGGCAGGTCTTCGCTTTCCACAAAGTCGCTGAAGGCTTTGAGCAGGGTGCGGGTTTCGCTTGGCGAGTCGACGCCTTCCTGGCAGCCGATAAAGTCGCGGAAGTACTCCGAGACCTTCTTGCCGTTCTTGCCTTTGATAAACGAGATGTACTGCTTGGACTGCTTGTTGTTCTGCCATTCCGACAGGTTGATGCGCGCGGCCAGGTGCAGTTGGCCGAGGTCCAGGTGCTTGGCCGGGGTTACATCCAGCGCCGCGTTTACCGCCACGCCTTCGCTGTGGTGCAGCAGGGCGATGGCCAGGTAATCGGTCATGCCTTGTTGGTAGTGGGCAAACAGCACATGGCCGCCGGTGGAGAGGTTGGATTCCTCCATCAGCTTTTGCAGGTGCTCGACAGCCTGGCGGCTAAAGGCGGTGAAATCCTGGTTACCGGCCTGGTATTCCTGCAACCAGCCACTGAACGGAAACGCCCCCGACTCCTCCTGAAAGAAACCCCAGGCCTTGCCCTGCTTGGCGTTATAGCTGTCGTTGAGGTCAGCCAGCATATTGTCGATGGCCTGGGACTCGGCCAGCTCGCTGTCGCGGGCGTGGAGCACGGCGGGCGTGCCGTCGGGTTTTTTCTCGATCAGGTGGACGATGCAGTGGCGGATGGGCATGGGAATCTCGTTTCAATAATGCAAAGCGGCCGGCAGTTTACCTGACCCATCAAGTGTTGGTCGCCACATTGGTCGCCCGCCTAACCTGCAACGCCTGCAAGCGCTCGATCATATAGCGCAGGTGCATATGCAGTTCGTATAGCTCGTTGGAGTAGGAGAGCGGCACTTCCACCCGCGCCAGCTCGTCCTCCAACTGTTCGAGGCGGGTGATTTCGGCGCTTAAGTCAGTGGGCAGTTTGCCTTTGTAGAGTTGCTGGTCGATTTCGCGCAGGTGTTTGTACCAGCGGTAGATGCGTGCGCGAATCCGCCACTGGTAGATCGGGCCAATGGCCTTGAACAGCGGGAACAGCAAGACCAGCAGCGGGATGGCCAGGATGATATAGCGGTCGGCCAGCGAGGCGATGCGGAACGGCAGGTAGCGCTGCAGGATCGGCAGGCCTTTTTTGTAGTAGTAGTCGGCTTCGTCCAGGGTGTGGAGCGACAGCGGGGGCGGCGCCGGGTAGCTGCCGGCAGGGTCGAGCAGGCTGCCATTTTTCAGCACGGTTTTCGCTGCTTCCAGAATCAGCGCGGTAAGCGATGGGTGGAAATGTTCGCCACTGACCAGGGTGGCCATAGGGCCGAGGGTGACGATGTCATGGTCGGGGGTGTTTTGCGCCATATCCAGCATGCCTTCGCCCACTTCCAACTGGCTGAGGTAGGGCAGGCGCGCCAGGTAGGCGGCGGTGCGCCGCAGGCTGACCAATTGCACATTGGGGTCGGCAGCCAGGCGTTGCACCAGCGGGTTTTCCGCCGGGCCGACGAAGAACGCGGCATCTAGTTCGCCGGCAATCAGCGCATCGGCGGCTTTACCACCGCCCAGCGCTTGCCAGGTTTTCGGGTACTGCGCCGGCTCGATACGGTTGGCGGCAAATAGCGCGGCGGTGACGGCCTGGGTGCCGCTGTCTTCCACGCCGATGGCTACGCGCATTTTCATCAGG
>JBCECW010000063.1:6134-11172 GCA_039207785.1 Pseudomonas sp.
AACTTGGCTTTTTTGCCGAGGAACAGCCACAGCGGTTCGCGGTACATCACGCCAAGGCCGCTGAGTTTTTCCCGTTCTTCGGCGGCGATGCTGAACTCCTGGCCGCTTTGCACCAGGGCCAGTTCCACCTCGCCCTTGGCCAGTTTGTTCAGGTTGTCCTGGGAGCCTTTGCTTTCCACCAGCTCCAGGGTGAAGCCCTGTTTGGCCAGCTCGGTTTTCAGCTTCTCGGCAAAGTTGTGGTAACCGCCGCCCACGCTGCCGGTGGCCATGCGCACATGCATGGGCGGCGGTGGCGCAACAAAGTAGAAGAGCGCGCCCACCAGCGCTGCCACCACCGGGACTATCCACAGGTTGGTGAGCAGCATGATTTTAAGGTCTCGCAGAATCCTACGCATTGCACATCCTTAGCGGCGCTCCGGGTGCATAGAGCGTAACCGCCAAGCGCTGATTTTGCTCGCCGGTTAATGCGTGGAGTGCGCCGCGCTGGTCGGCCGCCGGTGGCGCAGGCGGTCCAGCACTGCCAGGGCGACCAGCAAGCCGACGGCATACCAGGCGTCATGCCCCAGGGCGACCAACACCAGCGTGCACAGCACTACGCTGACGGCCGCCACCCAGCGCCACAGGCCTTTGAGCAACACCCAGCCAGCGGCCATGCTGAACAGGTAGATCAGCACAAAGTTGCCATTGGCGTAGCGGATCAACTGATCCACCGACAGCTGCAGCACCGCCGCCAGGCTGGCGCACAGGGCGCAGATAATCACCACCAGCAACAGCGCGCGGGCCGGCACGCCGTGCTGATTACGCAGCGCCAGCGGGCGCGGCAGTTTGCCTTCGTCGGCCAGGCTCCAGATCAGCCGGGCAAAGCCCTGCACATACACATTCATCGAGGCGAAGCAGGCCAGGTAGCCAATCAGCGCGCTAAGCCAGCGGGCCTTGGCGCCGAACAGTTGGTCGAGCATCCGCGGCAGCGAAGCGGCGTCGGTGCTGACATCGCCATAGGCATGAAAACTCAGCACCGCCACCGAACAGGCCCAGTACACCAGGCCGGCGAGCAAGACGCCGAGCAGCAACGCCAGGGGGAAATCCCGCTGTGGGTGTTTGAACTCTTCGCCCATATGGGTAAAGGCTTCGATACCGACAAAACACCAGAACATCACCCCCAGCGCGGCTGGCAGCAGATGCCAGGAACCGCCGAGTTCGGGTAGCAGTGGCTGGTTGGCGTGGGGCAAGTCGCCGGCCCACCAGATCAGGCCGACGGTGGCGATAATCGCCAGGGCAATTACGCCCTGGACCATGCCCGAGGCCTTGGCCGGGCGTTGGCCAAGCAGCAGCATCAGGCCCAGGGTCGCCAACTGGATCACCAGCGCCTGGCCACGGCCCAGGTCGAACAGGGCCTGGAAAAAGCCGGTGGAAATATTCAGGGCGGCCGGCAAACCCACCGGCAGCACGGCGAGAAACAGCAAGGCGCTGATACGCTCCATGCGCGGGCCGAAGGCGCGGCCAATCAGGTGCGGCGCGCCGCCGGCGTGGGGAAAGTTCTTGCCCAGCTGGGCGAAGGTAAAGGCCACTGGCAGTACCAGCACGATCAGCACCAGCCAGGCCCAGAGCGAGGCGCCACCGGCGGCGGTGGCGGCCAGGGCGGGAACAACAAAAATGCCGGTGCCCAGCAGCGAAGTGCTCAGCAGGCCGATGCCCTGCAACAGGCTCAATTCTTGGTTAAGGCGACTCATGGGGTATGCTCTGCGGTCCGTCGTTGCCCATGGTAAGCCGCCCGGGATTCTGGCGGTTCCGGCGAACTGACGGCATTGCCCGGCAAAGTGACGGAAGTCGCCGCCAACCTGTTTATGTGAGCCTTCGCGGATGGACAAATTCGATCAGCAGATCATCGCCCTGTTGCGCGCCGACGCCCGTCTGGCCGTGAGCCAGATTGCCCGTGAAGTGAGCCTGTCACGCTCGGCCGTCAGCGAGCGGATTCGCCAGTTGGAGCAAGCCGGTGTTATCCAGGGCTACCACGCGGTGATCGCCGAGCCGCAGGGCGTGGCGGTGAAGTGCTACCTGGAGCTGTTCTACAGCGGCGGGCGTTGCGAGCACTACGTGGAGCTTATGCACGCCTACGCCGAAATCCGCCGTATCAGCGGCATCAGTGGCGAGACCGATATGCTCGTGTATATCGAAGCACCGTCCATGCAACGCCTGGCCGAAGTGCGCGGCGAGATCGAAAACTTCCCCGGTATGCAGAAGGTGAAGACGCATATGGTGGTGAAGGATTGGGTGTTTTAAACCCTCCCTCCGGCGTAGGAGCCACCTTGGTGGCGAACCCTGCAAACGGCAATTGATGGCCGGGCCACGCCCGGTTCGCCAGCAAGCTGGCTCCTACCTTGGGGCGAGCGGCTCGCGCTGCAAGCGCTCCACCAGCGCGGGCAATTCATCCATATGCCGAATCAGATGCTCCACCCCCAACTGCCGCAGCGTTTCCCCATGCGCCGGCGGAATATGGCTGGCGCCGAGGAAACCAATCACCCGCATCCCCGCTGCTAACGCTGCCGTCACTCCGGTGCCGCTGTCCTCCACCACCAGGCAGCGACGCGGATCAACCCCGTTGGTTTGCGCCGCCAGCAGATACACATCCGGCGCCGGCTTGGGCCGTGCCACCTGCTCGGCGGCAAAGATGCCACTGTCCACCCGCTCGGTCAGTTCGCAACGCTTGAGCGACTGCACGATACCGGCCAGGTTGCTATTGGAAGCCACGGCCAGCGGCAGGTCGATGCTCATATAGGCTTGCCGCGCCCCCGGTATGGGTTGCGCCAGCTCATGGATACGCGAGGCGGTGCCGTATTGCAGGTCGCGGATAAAACTGGCCGGCAGTTCGATGCCGAAATGCGTCTGTACCCGGGCCAGAATATCGCGGCCCTGCAGGCCAAAGGTGCCATGCAGCACCACGTCCAGTTCGTCGCGTGGCACCAGGGTGGCCAAAGCGTCGCGCAGGATGCGCTCGGCGACGATTTCGCTGTCGATCAATACGCCATCGCAATCGCTGATCAGCAGGTCGATAGAGCGGTCTGCAGTCATGGGGCACAGGCTCCGAAACGCTGCCAGCGCAGCGCGTTGTGATTTGCCAAGGGCGGCGGTTTGCTCCAAGGTTGGCGCCTTGAAAACCGCGAGAATAAAACCGGGATGCGCATTCTGCACAGCTCTGACTGGCACCTTGGCCAGCACTTTATGGGCAAGACCCGTCAGGCCGAACACCAGGCTTTTACCACATGGCTGATTGAACAATGTGCAACCCATGCCGTGGATGCGCTGATTATTGCCGGCGATATCTTCGATACCGGCGCCCCGCCCAGCTATGCCCGCGAGCTGTATAACGAATTTATCGTCGCCCTGCGCGCCACCGGCACGCAGTTGGTGGTGCTGGGCGGCAACCATGATTCGGTGGCCATGCTTGGCGAAAGCAAAAGCCTGCTGGCCCATCTCAATACCCGGGTGATTCCCGCCGTGGCCGGCGAGCTTGCCGAGCAGTTGCTGGTGCTGCACGACCGCGCCGGCCACCCGGCGGCGCTGCTATGCGGTATTCCGTTTATTCGCCCGCGCGATGTATTGCACAGCCAGGCTGGGCAAAGTGCCCAGGAGAAGCAGCTGTCGCTGCAGGAGGCGATTCACGACCACTACCAACAGCTGTATGCCCTGGCCGAACAGCGCCGGGCGGAGCTGGGGGGCGAGCTGCCGATTATTGCCACCGGCCACCTGACCACCGTGGGCGCCAGTGCCAGCGAGTCGGTGCGGGAAATCTACGTTGGCGCCCTGGAAGCCTTCCCCACCAGCGCCTTTCCGCCAGCGGCCTATATCGCCCTGGGGCATATCCATCGGCCACAGAAGGTTGGCGGCCTGGAGCATATCCGCTACTGCGGCTCGCCCATCCCCCTGAGTTTTGATGAAGCCAAACAGACCAAGGAAGTGCTGCTGGTGGACTTCGTGGGTCGTGAACTCGGCAGCATCCAGGCGCTGCCGGTGCCGCGCTCGCAAGCCTTGGTATCGGTGCGTGGCACCCTTGCCGAGCTGCAAAGCGCGATCACCGAGGCCGCGTTGCAGGGCACGCTCGAACGGCCGGTATGGCTGGAGGTGTGCGTCAGCGCCGATGACTATCTAAGCGATCTGCAAACCCGTATCCAGGCCATGACCGAAGGCTTGCCGGTGGAGGTGCTGCGTATTCGCCGCGAGCGCGGCACGGCTCAGGCCAGCCTGCAGGGCAGCGCCAGGGAAACCCTGGACGAGCTGAGTACCGACGATGTATTTGCCCAGCGCCTGGGCAGCGAAACCCTGGATGAGGCGCTGCAACAGCGCCTGCAGGGTTTGTATCGCCAGGTGGTCAGTGAGTTGCAGGAGGGTGAGGTATGAAGATCCTTAGCCTGCGCCTGAAAAACCTCAATTCCCTCAAAGGCGAGTGGAAGATCGACTTCGCCGCTGAGCCGTTCAAAGACAACGGCCTGTTTGCCATTACCGGGCCCACCGGTGCCGGTAAAACCACCTTGCTCGATGCCATCTGCCTGGCCCTGTATCACCGCACCCCGCGGATGAGCACGCTGTCGGCCAGCGCCAATGAGCTGATGACCCGTCATACCGCCGATTGCCTGGCGGAGGTCGAGTTCGAGGTAAAGGGCCAGCGTTATCGCGCGTTCTGGAGCCAGCGTCGGGCGCGGGATAAAAGCGATGGCGCGTTGCAGGCGCCCAAGGTCGAGCTGGCCAAGGTCGATGCCGCCACGGGCGAGGGCGAGATCCTTACCGACAAGATCAATGAAAAATACCGCCTGACCGAAAGCCTTACGGGCCTGGATTTCGAGCGCTTTACCAAGTCCATGTTGCTGGCCCAGGGAGGCTTTGCCGCCTTCCTTGAGGCCAACGCCAACCAGCGCGCCGAGCTGCTGGAAGAGCTGACCGGCACCGATATCTATGGGCAGATTTCCCAGCGCGTCTTCGAGCGTACCCGTGAGGTGCGTGAAGAGCTGGGGCAGTTGCGCGCGCGGGCCGAGGGCGTCGAGTT
>JBCECW010000064.1:0-11148 GCA_039207785.1 Pseudomonas sp.
GGCGTTGCCGTTGGCGTCGCGTACCAGCATGCCGTTTTTCCAGGTGCCGGTTTGCACGCTGCCGTCGGCGGCGGTGAGGGTGCCAAGGCCTGCGTATTTGTTATTGGCAAAGTGACCGCTGTAGCGGCTGCCGTCGGCCAGGGTCAGCACGCCTTCGCCGTTGTAGCGCCACTGCTTGAACTGGCCGACGTAGTGGTTGCCTTCGGCATCTTTGACCTCGCCCTTGCCGCTCAGGCTGCCTTTGCTGAAGGTGCCAATCCAGCTGTCGCCGTCGGTGGTTTCGTAGCGGCCCTTGCCGTCGAACAGGGAGTTTTTAAAGCCGCCGGCGTAGCTGCCACCATCGTTATCTTTAAATGTCCCTTCACCGTTGAGTTTGCCGTTCTTGAATGTGCCGGTCAGATGCAGGCCACCGTCGGCAGCGGTACCGAAGCCTTGGGGTTGGCCTTTGACAAAGCTGCCTTCGAAAGTGCTGCCATCGCTGCGATGCAGTTTGCCGATGCCGTTATAGGCATCGGCCTTGAACTCGCCCTGGTAGCTGTCGCCGCCTTTGATGGTCAGGCGGCCGACGCCGTCCTTGAGACCGGCTTTGAAGCCGCCTTCATAGTTGCTGCCATCGCTGTAGACCAGCGTGCCCTGTCCACCAAAATCACCGGCAACAAACTCGCCCAGGTAATGGGTGCCATCGGCGTGCTGCAATTCGCCTTGGCCATCCATTTGCCCATCCTTGAACGTGCCCTCGTACCAACTGCCATTGGGGTAATCGATGCGGCCTTTGCCTTGCAGCAACCCATCGACCACTTCGCCCCGGAAGCGACCACCGTCGGGCAGCACCGCATTAGGCGGGGTAATGGGTTCGCCTTTGCCGCAGGCAGCGAGCAACAGGGCCAGGGCGAGGGGAGCAATACGGCGCATGGGGCACATCCATGTAGTACGGGAGTGGGGCGGAGTATGCCTTTAACAAAAACAAAACGGGACGCCAGAGCGTCCCGTTTGTGTAGCGCGTGAAGCGTTAGACGAAATACAGGCTCAGCGATTCAGCGATATACGCCGGCTTGGCCTGGCCTTCGATTTCCAGGGTGACCTTGGCTTTGAGCAGCCACTGGCCTGGGTTTTTCTCGGTCACGTCCAGCACGCTGGCGGATACCCGTACACGCGAGTTGACCTTCACCGGCTGGATAAAACGCAGGCTGTCCAGGCCATAGTTCACCGCCATTTTCAGACCTTCAGGGGCCAGGGCGATCTGCTCCATCAACACCGGGATCAGCGACAGCGACAGAAAGCCGTGGGCGATGGTGCTGCCAAATGGAGTCTTGGCGGCTTTCTCTGGGTCGACGTGGATGAATTGGTGGTCGCCGGTGCATTCGGCGAATTGGTTGATGCGGTTTTGGTCGATGGTCAACCACTCGGAGTGGCCAAGTTCTTTGCCGATATAGGATTGCAGTTCAGCGACGGGTACCAATGGCATATGTCCTCCTGGGGAGACGGGTTTTGTTTTTGTAGAAACGACCATTGGCCCTAGATCATCACGCACGCTTTGCCGGGTCAAGCCTGCATCGCTTGCTTGAATAACACGGCATACAGCGTGCGCACCGCTCTGGTTGGGGCGCTTTGCTTAGCATGCTTATAATGACCGCCGCTGTTTTTGCCTGGGCGCCCGCCGCGCGCCCGGCCCGGATTGGAGAGCTTCATGCTGTTACGTGGCCTGACCTGGTTGGTGGTTTTCCAACTGCTTGGCACGGTGTTGAACGTGCTGTTTTTGCATATGTTGCCGGGCCCGATCATTGGGTTGGTATTGCTGTTGGCGTACCTGATCTGGCAGGGCGAGGTGGCCGAATCGATTTCCGTGGCGTCCTCCAGCCTGCTGCGTTATCTGCCCTTGCTGCTGGTGCCGGCGGCGGTCGGCGTGATGGTGTATGCCAAGGCGATTGCCGCCGACTTCTGGGCCGTGGGCGGTTCGCTGGTGCTGTCGGTATTGCTGTCGATGCTGTTCGCCGGCTGGCTGATGCAAAAACTGATCGACCGCCAGCAACGCAAGCGAGGTGAGCACGATGTTTGATTTCGCCGGCGCCTGGCAGGCCTTGATTCACCATCCCTTGTTTGGCGTGGGCGTGACGCTGGGCGCCTATCAACTGGCATTGGCGGCGTACGAGAAAACCCGCTGGTTTTTTCTGCAGCCGGTGCTGGTGTCGATGCTCGCGGTAATCGGCGTGCTGCTGGCCTGTGGCCTCAGCTACGACGAATACAAAGACAGCGCCAAGGCCCTGACCATCTTTCTCGGCCCGGCCACCGTGGCCTTGGCCGTGCCGCTGTTTCTTAACCTCAAGCGCATTCGCCAGCTGTTCTGGCCCACCTTGCTGACCCTGCTGATTGGCGGCGTGGTGGCCACCGGTATGGGCGTGCTGCTGGCCTGGTGGTTTGGTGCCGACCATATGATGTTGATGAGCATGGCGCCCAAGTCGGTAACCTCGCCGATTGCCATGCTGGTGGCCGACCAGATTGGCGGTATTGCCGCGCTGGCCGCCGTGTTTGTGCTGATCACCGGGGTGATCGGCGCCATCCTCGGCCCGGAGTTATTGCGCCGGATCGGCGTGCGGCATCCGGCGGCGCAAGGCCTGGCCATGGGCATGACGGCCCATGCGGTGGGCACCTCGCGCGCCTTGCAGGAGGGCGAGGAATGCGGCGCCTTTGCGGCCCTGGCCATGAGCCTGATGGGCGTCGGCACGGCAGTGGCATTGCCCTTGGCAGTGGCACTTTTCAGCTGAGCGTCCGCGCTTGCGTGATGTCACAGCCTTACCCATCCAGCCTGGAGCAGAACCGATGCTGCCGTTGTTTCCCCTCAATGTGGTGTTGTTTCCCGGCAGCGTGCTGGACCTGCAGATTTTCGAGGCGCGCTACCTGGATATGATCAGTGGCTGCATGAAGCGCGGTGAAGGCTTTGGTGTGGTGACGATCGTTGAGGGTGCCGAAGTCGGCGATACGCCTTTTTACAGCGTATACGGGTGTGAGGCCGTGATTCGAGATTGGAAGCAGCAGGCTAATGGGTTGCTGGGTATTCGTGTGGAAGGTGCTCGGCGCTTCACCGTACATAGTGGCGAAGTCCAGAGCGACCTGCTGGCAATGGGCAATATTGCCTGGTGCACAGAAATGGATGAGCTACCGCTGCTGCCCGAGCATGCTGATCTGGACGCGTTGCTGATGGCCTTATCTCAACATCCCATGGTTGAGGAGTTAGGCATGGGGAGACCTGCCGCCGGCCAGCAGGACTTGAGCTACCGGTTGGCCTATCTGCTGCCGTTTGATAACGACCAGAAATTGAAAATTTTACGAGTCGACGATCCGCTGGAACGACTGGATTACCTTCAGTTCCTGCTCGATAAGCTGCAAGGCGAGATGACCGCGTAGCGCCCCTCACGAAATGGATGCCATGTCTCGGTACCGTAGGGTGCGCTACGCGCACCGCGCACTCTAATACCGATACATTTGCAACGCATGGGGCAACGCCCAACTGGCGTAAAACCCCAACACCGCCACACACGCCGGCACGATCAACCACCACACCCGCGGCGACATCGCCGGCAATGGCGCGCGCCATTGCGTCAGGGTCAGGCTGATGGCACAGGCGGTCGCGGCCAGCAGCGCGCCGGCAATGATATCGGTCGGCCAATGCACGCCCAGGTACACCCGCGACAGGGCAATCGCCAGCGCCGGAATCACCGCCAGCAGCAACCAGGTCAAGCGCATGCGCACCGGCTGGCCACGCGCCGCCAACACCGCCAAGGTGAGGAAAAACGCAAACGCCGCCGAGCTATGCCCGCTGGGCATGCTGAAGCTATGCAAGGGTTCCAGCAGGATGTCCGGGCGCGCGCGACCAAACAGCAGCTTGAGAAAATGATTGGCCACGGCGCAGCCCAGGAGCGTGCCGGTGGCAAAGGCGAAGGCGCGGTATTGGCGTGCTACCAGCAGCGTCAGGCAGAGCATCACGCCCACGGTCAGCTGGGTTTTGAAGTCGCCCAGGCGAGTGATGATGGTGATCACGCTGTCCATGGCTGGCTGGCGCTGCTCCTGCACCAGCGCCATCAGCCCCTGGTCCAGCTGCACCAGCAGCGGATAGCCGATCAACATGGCGATCAACAGCACGCCACTGAGCCCGGCCATGATCGCCGTGGCCCAGCGTTGCTGGCGCCAGCTGGCTTGCAGGCTGATACCGATCAGCCCGGCCAGGGCGCCCGCGACCACCGCCGCCTGGCCCCAGAAGCCTTCGGGCAGCGGCAGGCGCATGGCGGCACCGGTGGCCCAGCCGGGCAACAGGTAGGCCACCGACCAGCCGGCTGCGGCAATCAGGCTGACGATGATAAAGCGCGGCAACGGCATATCCAGCATGCCCGCCACCATGGGCAGCATCGGCCTTAGCGGGCCGATATAGCGACCCACCAGCAAGCTGATCACGCCGTAGCGTTGGAAGTAATTTTCCGCACTGGCCAGCCATTCCGGGTGGCTGCGCAGCCCTGGCAGGCGGCGGATATTCTGGTGAAAGCGCCGCCCTACGCCATACGACAGGGCATCGCCGAGCAGCCCGCCGGTATAGCCCAGCAGCAGGGTTTCACCGAGGGTCAGGGCGCCGCTGCCTGCCAGTACGGCAATGGCAAATAGCAACACGGTGCCGGGCACGATAATGCCGGCAATCGCCAAGCATTCCACGCAGGCCACCACAAAGATGGCGATGCCCAGCCATTGGGGGTTGGCGCTGAGCCAGCCGGTCAGTTGGTTTAGCCACTCGGTCATGGAGCAAGGTCCTGTTGCGCAAGCATGTAGAAATCGCGGTTTTCCTGTTGCCCGCGGCGCAGGGGATTGCGCGTGCAATGGCGGGCGTAAGCAGCATCGACAAAGCGGTAGAGCAAATGTTCATCCCGCCCAGGCGGAATGCCTAAGCGGGTGGTCTGGATAATCTGCTCGGGGGCATAGCCCACGTCTTCGACAAACAAACGCTGCGGGTCGAAGCGCTGGGCATCCCAGGCCGGCACTTTAAGGCCGAGGGCGCGGCACAGCAGGGTCTGACCGTTACAGAGTTTTTCCAGCTCACGCGGCTGGCCGATGGCGGCCGGGTTATTGCGCTGCATCTGTTCCAGGCTAGGCGCGCCGCTATGGGCGTCGGTATAGGGGAAGGCCGACTTGATCAGTACCGCATTGCCGGGGCCCAGGGCGCTGAAGTTCAGCGAGTCGCCGCCACGGGCGTAGTACATATAGATGTGCCCGCCATCGAGAAACAGCGCGCGGCGTTTCTCCGTATAGCCCAGGGAGGCATGGCTGCCTTTTTCGGCGCAGTAATAGGCCTCGGTTTCGATAATGCGTGCGGCCAGCCACAGGCCGTCGACCTGGTGGCGGATCACTTTGCCGAGCAGGGCCTGGGCCAGCACCTGGGCGTCGCGGTTAAAGAAGCTATCGGGGAGGGCTCGGTCTACTGGCCAGTTGGGCAAACTAAGGGTGGGTTCACTCGGCATGGGCTGTTATCGCAACGGGGCAGGGCTTAGGCTCGGGCGATCATAACAATAAGAGTCTTGGCCATGTCCGACCGCAGCCGTGCCGACAGTGCCCATATCAGCCCCAGCGCCCATTACACCGGCTATGTCTGGTACCGCCACCAACTCAGTGAAGCCGCTTTTGCCACCGCGTTCGGACGCTGGGTGCATGGCCTGTTGCAGCCCATCGCCTGGGGCGCACGGGTGGGCTTTGGCCTGGATATCGAGCACCTGCTGCTGCAACGCCATCTGTTGCTGGACGCGCGCCTGACCCAAGCCATTGAACAGCGCGGCGTACGCCAGGTGGTGGAAATTGCCTGCGGACTGTCGCCCCGTGGCCGGCGCTTTTGCCAGCGCTATCCCGAACTGCGTTATCTGGAAGCCGACCTGCCGGGGATGGCGGTACGCAAACGCCTGCTGCTGCATGGCGAGGGTTGGCTTAATGGTCGCCACCAGGTGCGCTCGGTGGATATCCTGGCGCAGGACAGCCTGGCCTCGTTGTTTGCCGGGCTGGACCGCAACGAGCCGGTGCTGGTGATTACCGAAGGCTTGGTGAATTACTTCGAAAGGCCGGTGATCGAAGGGTTCTGGACAGCATTGGCGACCCAGCTCAATGCGTTTCCCCAGGCCACTTACCTGACGGACCTGTACCCGGACTTGCAGGAGCACCCGCGTTATCGCCAGTTGCGCTGGGGCGTGGGCATCGTCGGGCGGCTGACGCGTGGCAATTACCCCTTGCATTACCGCAATGCCGAAGAGATCGCCGAGGCCTTTGGCCGTTGTGGGTTCCGCCACACCGAGGTGCTCGACCCGGCGTTACACAGCGAAGGGTTGCCGCCGATTACCCATGACACCCTGGTGCGAGTAATCGAGGCCCGCGTGTAGGAGCTAGCTTGCTAGCGAAGCTCTTGCGTTTCCAGGGTTCGCGAGCAAGCTCGCTCCTACGACCCGGTCCGCCAGCGCTGCACTCGCTGCCGCATCGGTATGGGGAAACACCCAGGCCAGTTCCGAGCTGCTGCTACGCAGCGGCAAAATCGCCAGCGCCGGCATCTCCAGCATCTGCAATTGCCAGCCGCGCTGCGGCACCTGGCTGGGCAACTCGCCGTGCAACAGCCCACCAAAGAAACCCAGCTCGCTGACTTCTACCGCCACCTCACCGATGCCTGGGTGCAGCAACCGCGCGCGGCTATGCAGCGGCGCCTGTCTTGGCTCATGGCGTTTTTCCAGTTGCAGCCATTGGCTGCGCAACAGGTGCGTGCTGCCGGGGCTGATCACCGGCAGCGGCTCGCCACGCAGAAAAGGGCTGTACAGGCTGGCGCAGGCGCTGCGTTGTTCGAAGTTGGCCAAATGATCGGCGTTATGGATCAGGGCGCACTCGGCCGCTGCGCAGGCACTGGCGAACAGGGTGTGTTCCCAGGGCTGGGTAAAGTGGTCGTATTCGCCGGCCAGCACCAAGGTCGGGCAGGCGGGGTGCTGGGTAAACCCGGCGAAGTCCAGCAGGCGCTGGCTGTTTTGCCGGTAGCGTTCGATCTCCGTCGGCGACAACCGCTGCAGCTGGCGCAGCAGGGCTTTGCGAAACACCGGCGCCACGCCGGTCTCCTGGCTGCGGGTGGGGTTCAGCAGGCCGGTGACGGCGCCATGAGCAAACTCGGCGCAGCGTCCCTCGGCCAGCAAGGCCAGGCTTTCTTCCAGCAGCACCCGTGCACCACGGCGGCCAAAGGCGGTGATGCCAGCCAAGAGCAAACGTGCGCAGTGTTGCGGGTGGCGGGCGGCAAACAGGGCGGCCAGCGCCGAGCCATAGGACAGGCCAATGGGCATCAAGGGCGGCAGGTGTAGCTCCTCGGCAAACCCGGCAATCAGGTCGGCCAACTGCTCCAGCTTCAGCTCGGGCGCCAGTTGCAGGTTGCTGCCCTGGCTTGGCAGATCGAGCAGGATCACCGGGTGATCGGCCAACAGTTCTTCCACTTCGCTGGCAAACGAGCGAAAGCATTGGAAGGCACCGCCGAGCAGCAGCACCGGGTGACGGCTGTCGTCGGCGTGGGTGGAATAGGCCTGGTAATGCAACTGCCAGGCGCCCAGTTGCAGCGATTGGCTGGGTTCGTTGAGCAAGGCCGAGCTGTAGTCGGTGCGGTAGCGCATGGCCGCGTCTCCCTTCTTTATTCTTGTTGGCGCCCGTCCTTGGGGTGGGCGGTGGGCTATGCCTGCACGGTAGACAGATGCCGTGCATTTGTTTACCTAACCTTCGGGCGGGCGCTGGCGGCAGTTGGCGTGCAAGTGTCACCGTCTCCCGGCGAGCCCCGCCCGCTGCGCTTGGCGGTGTTACCGGGGACTGTGTTGTAACGGGCTGTTTACCACCCGCCAGACGCCGCTGGGCGTGGGGACGCCGCGCCGCTATAATCTGCGGCTTTCCTGACAGCCAGACCGCCTCGACCATGACTGAGTCCGTGCTCGACTACATGACCCGCCTGGGTCGCACTGCCCGCGAAGCCTCCCGTGTGGTGGGCCGCGCCAGTACCGCGCAGAAGAACCGTGCCCTGCACGCGGCCGCCGCTGCCCTCGACGCCGCGCGCGCTGAACTGAGCGCCGCCAATGAACAAGACCTCGCCAATGGCCGCGCCAATGGCCTGGAACCGGCCCTGCTGGACCGCCTGGCCCTGACCCCCGCGCGCATCGACGAGATGATCGAGGGCTTGCGTCAGGTGGCTACCCTGCCAGACCCCATCGGGGAAATCCGCGATATGCGTTACCTGCCCTCCGGCATCCAGGTCGGCAAGATGCGCGTGCCGCTGGGCGTGATCGGCATCATCTACGAGTCGCGCCCGAACGTGACCATCGACGCCGCCAGCCTGTGCCTGAAGTCGGGCAATGCCACCATCCTGCGTGGCGGCTCGGAAGCCATTCACTCCAACCGCGCCATCGCCACCTGCATTCAGCAGGGCCTGGCCGAGGCCGGTTTGCCGGCGGCCGCCGTGCAAGTGGTGGAAACCACCGACCGCGCCGCCGTTGGCGCGCTGATCACCATGCCCGAGTACGTCGATGTGATCGTGCCGCGCGGCGGCAAGAGCCTGATCGAGCGCATCAGCCGCGATGCCAAGGTGCCGGTGATCAAGCACCTGGACGGCATCTGCCATGTGTTTATCGACGTGGCGGCCGATATCGACAAAGCCATCCGCATTGCCGATAACGCCAAGACCCAGCGCTATGCGCCGTGCAACACCATGGAAACCCTGCTGGTGCACAGCGGCATCGCCGAGCGCGTATTGCCACCGCTGGCGGCCATCTACCGCGACAAGAAGGTCGAGCTGCGTGGCTGCCCACGCACCCGCGCGTTGCTGGGCAACGATGTGCTGGAAGCCACCGAGGAAGATTGGCGCACCGAGTACACGGCGCCGATCCTGTCGATCAAGATCGTCGACAGCCTCGATGAGGCCATCGAGCACATCAACACCTACGGCTCGCAGCACACCGATTCCATCGTGACCGAGAACTTCACCAGCGGCCGGCGGTTTATTACCGAAGTGGATTCGGCCTCGGTGATGATCAACGCCTCGACACGGTTTGCCGATGGCTTTGAATATGGCCTGGGGGCGGAGATCGGTATTTCCACCGACAAACTCCATGCCCGTGGTCCGGTTGGCCTGGAAGGGCTGACCAGTGAGAAGTACGTGGTGTTCGGCGACGGTCATATCCGTACTTGAACACCGAGCAGACATCCGTGGGCAAGCGCATCGGCATCCTGGGGGGCACTTTCAACCCTGTGCATGTCGGCCATTTGCGCAGTGCCCTGGAAGTTGCCGAGCAGCTTGGCCTGGACGAGCTGCGCCTGATCCCCAACGCTCGCCCGCCGCATCGGGACGCGCCGGCGGTATCGGCGCAGGACCGCCTGGCGATGGTCCAACAGGCCGTCGCCGGGGTGCCCTTGCTGTCGGTGGATGACCGCGAGCTGCAACGCGACCGGCCGTCCTACAGCATCGACACCCTGGAGTCGTTGCGCGCTGAACTGGCGGTTGAGGATCAACTGTTTTTACTGCTGGGGTGGGACGCCTTTTGTGGCCTGCCAACCTGGCATCGCTGGGAAGAACTGCTGGACCATTGCCACATCCTGGTATTGCAACGCCCGGATGCCGACAGCGAAGCGCCGCAAGCGCTGCGTGATGTCCTGGCGGCCCGCAGTGTCAGCGACCCGTTGGCCCAGGCAGGGCCCAGCGGACAGATTGCTTTTGTCTGGCAGACGCCGCTCGCGGTGTCGGCCACCCAGATCCGGAATCTGCTGGCCAGCGGAAAGTCGGTGCGTTTTCTGGTGCCCGATGCGGTGCTGGCCTATATCAATGCGCGCGGGCTGTACCGCACGCAGAACTGAACACGAGAAAGAGTCAATTATGAGCAAGCCTGTAATGTCGAGCGAAGACCTGGTCAAACTGGCCGTCTTTGCCCTCGAAGACGTCAAAGCCCAGGACATCACCGCCATCGATGTACGCGGCAAGACCAGCGTCACCGACTTTATGGTGATCGCCAGCGGTACCTCCAACCGCCACGTCAAATCCCTGGTGGATAACGTGCTGGAAAAGGTCAAGGAAAAGGGCGTGCGCCCGCTGGGCAGCGAAGGCCTGGATACCGGCGAGTGGGCCCTGCTGGACCTGGGCGATATCGTTGTCCACGTGATGCTGCCGACCGCCCGCCAGTTCTACGACCTCGAGCGTCTGTGGCAAGGCGCCGAGCAGAGCCGCGCGCAGACCCAGAACAGCCCGGAACAGTTCAGCAACGACGGCGAGTAAGGGCCTCCCTTGCGTATACGATTGATCGCTGTCGGTTCGCGCATGCCGCGCTGGGTGGAAGACGGTTGGCAGGAATATGCCAAGCGTCTGCCCGCCGAGCTGCCGCTGGAGCTGGTGGAAATCCCCCTTAATACCCGTGGCAAGAATGCCGACGTGGCGCGCCTGATCCGCCAGGAAGGCGAGGCCATGCTGGCCAAGGTGCAACCGGGGGAAAAGATCGTCACGCTGGAAGTGACCGGCAAGCCGTGGAGCACCGAGCAACTGGCGGTGGAGCTGGAACGCTGGCGCCTGGATGCGCGCACCATCAACCTGATGGTCGGTGGCCCGGAGGGGCTGGCGCCGGAGGTGCAGGCACGCAGTGAACAACGCTGGTCGTTGTCGCCGCTGACCCTGCCGCACCCGCTGGTGCGGATTCTGATCGGTGAACAGATTTATCGCGCCTGGACCGTGTTGTCCGGGCACCCTTATCACAAATAAAGCCTTGTAATGCCGCAGCCGATCCGCCTCAAGGACCACGAGAAAGACGCCCGCCAAGTTCGCAATCGCGTGGTGGTGGGGGCGATCGCCATCTGTTTGTTGATCCTGGTGCTGATTGCGCGCCTGTATTTCCTGCAGGTGATCCAGTACGAGTACCACTCCACCCTCTCGGAAAACAACCGCGTACACGTGCAGCCGATTCCGCCCACCCGTGGGCTGATCTTCGACCGCAATGGCGTGGTGGTGGCCGACAACCGCCCCAGTTTCAGCCTGACCATGACCCGCGAGCGGGCGGGCGAATGGCAGCAGGTGCTCGACGTGATCGTCGAAGTGCTGGAACTGACTCCGGAAGACCGCACCCTGTTTGAGCGCCGTATGCG
>JBCECW010000065.1:0-865 GCA_039207785.1 Pseudomonas sp.
GCTCTGGCCCAGGTCCGGGCCGACGTTGCCGATCTGGCTCAGGGCTACGCCGCCGAGGCCTGCGATACCCGAGCCAAGGCCGAAGGCGAGCATATCCACGCGGCCGGTGGGCACGCCGCAGCAGGCGGCCATATTGCGGTTCTGGGTTACCGCGCGCACGTTCAGGCCCAGGCGGGTCTTGTTCAGCAGCAGCCAGGTAAGCACCACCACAAACAGGGCAAAGCCGATGATCACCATGCGGCTGTACGGCAACACCAGGTTGGGCAGCACCTGGATACCGCCCGACAGCCAGGCCGGGTTGGCCACTTCGACGTTCTGCGCGCCGAACAGCACGCGCACCAGTTGAATCAGGATCAGGCTGATACCCCAGGTCGCCAGCAGGGTTTCCAGCGGGCGGCCATAGAGATGGCGAATCACTGTGCGTTCCAGGGCCATGCCGATAGCGGCGGTGACAAAGAACGCCACCGGTAGCGCGACAATCGGGTAGATCGCCAGCAGCTCCGGGGCAAAACGCTGGAACAGGATCTGCACCATGTAGGTGGAGTAGGCACCCAGCATCAGCATCTCGCCGTGGGCCATATTGATCACCCCGAGCAAGCCGAAGGTGATCGCCAGGCCGAGGGCCGCTAGCAGCAGGATCGAGCCCAGGGACAAGCCGCTAAAGGCCTGGCCCAGCAGCTCGCCCAGCAGCAGCCGGCGCTTGACTTGCGCCAGGCTGGTTTCGGCGGCGGTGCGCACGTTGGCATCGGTTTCCACGGCGGGGTCGAGCAGGGTTTCCAGGCGGGTACGCGCCAGTGGCTCGCCGGTTTCGCCGAGCAGGCGTACGGCGGCCAGGCGAATGGCCGGGTCGGGGTCGATCAGTTGC
>JBCECW010000065.1:875-7388 GCA_039207785.1 Pseudomonas sp.
GGGCCAGCGACAGGGCACCACGCACACTGTCGTCGTCTTCGCTGGCGACCCTTGCATTGAGCAATTCGAGCTGCGCCGGCTTGGCGCTTTTTTGCAGTTGCTGGGCAGCGGCCAGGCGCACGGCCGGGTCTTTGGCCAGCAGTTGGTGGCTGGCTTGTGCGGTGCCGATCAGGCCGCGCAGGCGGTTGTTGAGCGGCAGTTTTTTCGGTGTGGAAGCCGGTTGGGCGTCGCCGCCTTCGGCGGCCAGCCAGCCACTGTCGATCTGGATAAACGGGGCTTTGTTGCTGTCACCGGCCAGGCGGCCTTGTTGCAGCGCATCGAGCAACTGCAGGCGATTGGCATCGGGATGTGCGGCCCAGTCTTCGAGCAGGGTGGCTTGCTTGGCTGGGTTGGCCGCAACGAAATCGGCGGCATCGCCGGCCTGGGCGGTAGGGGCCAGGAGCGTTAGCAGCAGAGAGAAAAGGGGTAGTGCGCGGAGCAGGGCAGTGAGCATGGAAACGTCCTTGAAGATGGTGCCGGACGGGGGTAGAGAGGGCGGCGTTAACCGCTGCCCTCTCCCCCGGCCCCTCTCCCGCAAGCGGGCGAGGGGAGACAACCCCGTAGGAGCCAGCTTGCTGGCGAACCTGGCCACCGAGGTTTCCAGGGTTCGCCAGCAAGCTGGCTCCTACAAGGGCGGGTGCATCGGTCTTAGTTCGACTTCACCGCGTAATCGGGCTTCTTGTCGTTACCCGGGATATACGGGCTCCATGGCTGGGCACGCACCGGGCCTTCGGTCTGCCACACCACATTGAACTGCCCGTCTTCCTGCACTTCACCGATCATCACCGGCTTGTGCAGGTGGTGGTTGGTCTTGTCCATGACCATGGTGTAGCCGTCCGGCGAAACGAACTCCTGGCCGGCCATGGCTTCACGCACTTTGTCGACATCGGTGGTGCCAGCCTTGTTGACGGCCTGGGCCCACATATTGATGCCCACGTAGGTGGCTTCCATCGGGTCGTTGGTTACAGCGGTCTGGTAGTTGGGCAGGTTTTTCGCTTTGGCGTAGGCCTTCCAGCTATCGACGAATTTCTTGTTGGTGGGGTTATCCACCGACTGGAAGTAGTTCCAGGCGGCCAGTTGGCCCACCAGCGGCTTGGTGTCGATACCACGCAGCTCTTCTTCGCCCACCGAGAACGCCACCACCGGGGTTTCGGTCGCTTCGATGCCCTGGTTGCCGAGTTCCTTGTAGAACGGCACGTTGGAGTCGCCGTTGACGGTGGAGATCACCGCGGTTTTGCCACCGGCGGCGAACTTCTTGATGTTGGCCACGATGGTTTGGTAGTCGCTATGGCCGAACGGGGTGTAGACCTCTTCGATGTCTTTGTCGGCCACGCCTTTGCTGTGCAGGAACGAGCGCAGGATCTTGTTGGTGGTGCGTGGGTACACATAGTCGGTGCCCAGCAGGAAGAAGCGCTTGGCCGCGCCACCGTCTTCGCTCATCAGGTACTCAACCGCCGGGATGGCTTGCTGGTTTGGCGCCGCACCGGTGTAGAACACGTTCGGCGACATTTCTTCGCCTTCGTACTGCACGGGGTAGAACAGCAGGCCATTCAGTTCTTCGTAAACCGGCAGCACCGATTTACGCGATACCGAGGTCCAGCAGCCGAAGGTGACCGCGACTTTGTCCTGGGTCAGCAGCTGGCGGGCTTTTTCCGCGAACAGCGGCCAGTTGGAGGCCGGGTCGACCACTACGGGCTCGAGTTTCTTGCCCAGAACACCGCCTTTGGCGTTGATCTCGTCGATGGTCATCAGCGCCATGTCTTTGAGCGAGGTTTCCGAGATGGCCATGGTGCCGGACAGCGAATGCAGGATGCCGACCTTGATGGTCTCGGCCGCTTGCAGGGTGTAAGGGAACAGGCCGCTGAGCAGCAGGGTACTGGCGGCGAGGGTGGCTTTCAGGAACGGGCGGCGTTTCATGTAGTGCAGCTCCTTGGCGGTCCGTGCACATCACTGGGAAGGCGCGTGAATTTTTATCGGTTGGCAAACAGGTGTCAGCGTCAATGCAATGGCAGCATCCGTGCCAAATCGCCGAAACCGAGCGCTGGTGCGGCTGACCGCCTTCTCAGGTTTTTTCTGATACTCGCCTGTGCGCTGTATTGGTGCAATTTTTCGCGATTTTTTCGTTTTTGGACGCGTTGATGGACTGTTTTGTCGCATTCAGAACACAACGACAGGAGATTTCCCTGCCAACGCCTACCGAAAACCCCGCGCAAAGTCCCTCGATACAAGGCCTGGCACAGGTTTTTTTACCTGGCAAATCAGCGTGATGCCGAGATGGTGCAGGGCTGCCCAGGGCGTTAGACAAAAGCCTGACTCGGGCAAATGCGCGTTGGAGAAAAAGCACTTGCGATACTGGTTTTATATACAGTAATCTGCACTCCCTCTTGACCGGAACCTTCCCCGCTTCCGGTCACCCCTGGCAGCTCACTGGTTGAGCTGCTTTTTTTTGCCCGGCTGTTTCCCTGCCGCGCGCTTTGCACATGCGCAAGGTGTTGGCCGCCGTCGGCGCCTGAGTGTTGCCGGCACAATGCTGGCAAGGTTGTAAGGATTTTATCGTTGGTAGGAAAGGTCACGGCTGTCCTTGGGAGCCAGGCGATAGGGGCGCCTGGGGGAAGGCTCTACTGTCGTGCCGTCGTCATGCCACTGGGCATGTCACGTATCCCCCTCGCACCTGATGGTGCCCAACGATAAGGAGTACATGCCATGGGAAGCTCTCCATCGATTCAGGACATGGAAAACAAGGAAGACGATTACCGCGCCTACATCAACAAGATCGAGCAGCAACTGGAGGACAAGGCCAAGAACTACGGCGATGACATGGACGCCAAGATCAAGGCGTTCTACACCGATAACGACTACGACAAGACCGACTTCATTTCCGGGCGCAATTCGGACTTTATGCAGGCTTCGGACTGGTCGCTGGCCAACGTCAAGAAGATCATCGACGCCATTTCCAAGGCCGTTTTCGGTGACGGCACCACCCCGGACGGCGTGCAGGCCGACAAGAACCTGGGCAAATCCATCGCCGCCGAAGAGAACCTCGAGCTGTATGTCGCCGGCAAATGCTTCGAAGTGCTGAGCGGCATCGTCGAGAGTTTTGGCAGTGCCAGCTCGGTGTCCTTCAACTCCTCCTACAAGAGCGAACCGCTGGGCAATGGCTTGCGCCTGTTCGCCACGGTGGTGTGCGATTCCTACAAATCGTCCAGCTTCTTCGACAACCAGGAGATCTATCAGTACCTGTATATCTACGAGGTCAAGTACTCGGTTGAAGAAGCGAAAACCCAGGAGAAAATGACCCTCACGGCACTCTACGAAGACCAGATTGCCGCCTTCTCCGAGAAGATCGAAGGGCTGTTGGAGCAACTGACCAACGACAAGATCACGCCCCAGCAATACTCGGACCTCGAGGCGATCTACAACGGCTTTATCGCCAACGCCACCGCTGCACTCAATGCCTTGAAACAGCAAAACCTGGCCTGAGTGTGCAACCGGAACAGCCTGGCGGTTCCAGGCTGTTCCACCGACTGATGCCTATCGCGCAGTGGTGATCCGATGAAATACGAAGTCAGTTTTTGGCGTGTACCTGCGCCCCAGGTAAAAGCGGGCCGGTACCTGAGTGTGATCGAAGACCGTGGTGTATTGAAAAAGGCGGTGGCCGACAGCCACTCCAATTACCTGTTCAGCGAAACCGGGGCGGGCGTACAACCCTTGGCCATTATCGGCACCCGCATGGAGATCGCGGCCTACCTGATGGGTATCAAGGGCCGCAAGCTGGTCAACAGCATCGCCGAACTTCCCGATATCTATATGGGTGTCAGCCCCTATGTGGTGGGCGAGCGCTTTCGCGGCCTGTTCCCCGCACAGGATTTCGGCACTCAGCTGTTTACCCAGTTGGTGAAGTTTTTCCCCGATGTGGCGCAGCTGAAGCTGCCGCCTTTTGTCGAGGCGGCCGGGTTGCCGGGGGATGCCAAGGAACTGTTGGGCGTGCTGGAAAAGTTCAACCAGCAACAGGGCGAGCAACTGGGCGGGGTGGTCTATGTGAAGTTCGGCTACCTGCCCGAAGAGAAGATGACCCGCATTGGCCGCAAGGAAGTGTCGCTGGCGGCAGTGCTTAATCTATTGGCGGTGGGCAACCGCAAGTGACGGCGAGGGCCAAAGGCTTGCGGCGGGTATCAGCAGAGGCGATACCCGCCGCGCACGCCGGGGTTACAGCACGAAGCGATTGACCAGGCCGTTGAGGTCTACCGCCAGGCGCGACAGGTCCTGGCTGGCGGCGCTGGTTTCATGGGCGCCGGCCGAGGTTTGCTGGGCCAGGTCGCGAATATTCACCAGGTTGCGGTCCACCTCGCGGGCGACCTGGGCTTGCTCCTCCGAGGCGCTGGCGATCACCAGGTTGCGTTCGCTGATATGGCTGATGGCTTCGGTGATTTCCGCCAATGCCGCACCCGCTGCCCGGGCCAGTTCCAGGGTGCTGTTGGCGCGGTGGGTACTGCTTTGCATGGCGTTCATGGCCTGGTCGGTACCTTGCTGGATACCGCTGATCATCTGCTCGATTTCCTGGGTCGATTGCTGGGTGCGGTGGGCCAGGGCTCGCACTTCATCGGCCACCACGGCAAAGCCGCGACCGGCATCACCGGCGCGGGCGGCCTCGATGGCGGCGTTCAGGGCCAGCAGGTTGGTCTGTTCGGCAATCGCGCGAATCACATCCAGCACCTTGCTAATATCGCGCACCTTGGTCGCCAGTTGCTCGACATGCTCGGCGGTGCTGGATACATCGCCGGCCAGGTCACTGATGGAGTTAACGGTTTTATTCACCTGGTCCTGGCCCAGGCGAGCGGTGCGGTCCGAGGCATTGGAGGCTTCGGAGGTGGCCACGGCATTGCGCGCCACTTCATCGACGGCGGTGGTCATTTCGTTTACCGCAGTCGCTGCCTGTTCGATTTCGGTGTTCTGTTGGTGCAGACCGCGGCTGGAGTCTTCGGTTACCGCATTGAGCTCTTCGGCGGCAGAAGCCAGTTGGTCGGAGGACTGGGCGATATGGTGAATGGTGTCTTTCAGGCTTTGCTGCATGGCGTGCAACGAACCCAGCAACAGCGCGGGTTCATCAATGCCGTTGCTGACAATGCGTTGGGACAGATCCCCCTTGGCTACGGTGGCTGCAGCGCCCATCGCTTCGTATAGCGGGGTCACGATACTGCGGGTCAGCAGCACGGCAAGAATGCCGGTCAGCGCGGCGGCAATCAGCATAAAGGCCACCACCACCAACACGGCGGCGTCATAGGCTGCGGCCGATTTTTTCGCTTCATCGGCGGCCAGCTGGCGGTTGATCTCCATCAGCTTTTCCAGCTCGGCGCCCAGGCCATCGGAATAGGTTTTGTATTCGCTGGCCAGAAACGCCTTCATCTCATCCACTTTGTTCTCGGTGGACAGCTGGGCCAGCTTGGTATTGGCCGCGTAGTACTTGTCGAGCAAGGCTTTGAAGGATTGGTACTGCTGACGCTCGGCGCCTTCGCTGATCAGCGGCTCGTAGGTGGCCTGGGCTTGGTGCAGTTGGCCCATCAGCTCGTTTTCGCGGCTGACCACCGCCTGCAATTGGCTGCCCTCACGCTCCACCACAAAGCGGAAGGCGATGATGCGCAAGCGCAGCATCTTTTCATTGATAACGCCCAACGCCGCGTAGCTGGGCATGCTGTTGTCATTGAGGTCGACGGTGGTGGCGCGAATTTCCTTCATCTTGCCCAGTGCGAACAACCCCAGCAGCACCACCAGCAGGGCAACCAGCGAGAAGCTGAGAATGGCCCGTGGTGCAATCTTCAAGCGGCGTAAAAACATGGCAGAACACCTCATTGTTGTAAGTGCGAACAGCCACCGGTTCCTGCGGCGCTATCCACCTATAGCGGGTTATCGTCAAACACGGCATGAACATGAGCGGGCGCGGCTTTGCGTTTACACTGCGCCGTTCCTGATCAGCGATAAGCCGTTATGCACAGCCAAGCCCTTGCTTCCCTCCAGCAGCACCTGCTCACCGAACTGGACGGTGACCTGACCCACGCCCGGCGTCTGTTCCATGGCCGCGGTCTGCGCTGGCCAGGGTTGGAAGAAATCACCGTCGACTGGTTACAGGGTGTGGTACTGGTGTGCCTGTTTCGCCAACCGCAGGACACCGAGTTGCAGGCATTGCAAAGTATGCTGCTAACGCTGGCACAGGCGCCGATCTGGCAGCGTGCACAGGCGCACAGCGTGTTGCTGCAACATCGCTACAAGGAAGGCGACGCAGGCCGCGCCGCGCTTAATGCCCCGCCCCCGGTTTTTCCGGCCCCACTGGCTTCTCAGACCCCTCTGGTTTCTCAGACCCCACTGGCTTCTCAGAATAGTCGCGCCGAGTGGATTGTGGGCGGCCCCCACAGCGAATGGGTGATCAGCGAAGACGGCCTGCGTTTTCAGCTCGACCTGGGGCAAAAGCAGAACACCGGC
>JBCECW010000065.1:7398-11049 GCA_039207785.1 Pseudomonas sp.
CGCTATGGCCGGCGCTGGGTGCGCGAGCACGCCGGCGGCAAGCGGGTGCTCAATCTGTTTGCCTATACCTGCGGTTTTTCCGTGGCCGCCATCGCCGGCGGCGCGCAGCAGGTGGTGAACCTGGATATGGCCAAAGGCGCCCTTAACCGGGGCCGTGATAACCACCGCCTCAATCAGCAGAACCTCAGCCAGGTAAGTTTTCTTGGCCACGAGCTGTTCAAGTCCTGGAGCGCAGTGAAGCGCCATGCACCCTATGACCTGATCATCATCGACCCGCCCACCTTCCAGAAAGGCAGCTTCGCCCTGACTCAGGATTACGCCAAGATCCTGCGTCGCCTGCCCGACCTGCTGACCCCCGGCGGCCTGGTGCTGGCCTGCGTCAACGACCCGCATATCGGTCCGGATTTTCTCCTCGCCGGCATGGCCGAGCACGCCCCGGCGCTGGTGTTCCAGGAGCGCCTGGCCAATCCGCCGGAATTTGCCGATGTACACGAACATGGCGGCCTTAAAGCCCTGGTATTCCGTTTTACCGGCAATGCTGAAAACGCCGTGCCAGCGCAGGGGTAAAAGGCTTACTCTGCGCCTCTTGCCCCTGTTGTGAATCCAGCCGTAAAGGAGCCTTGCATGCCTGACTTGTCCGCGTTCCCGATTACCGCCAAATGGCCCGCCCAGCACCCCGAGCGTATCCAGCTGTATTCGCTGCCCACGCCCAATGGCGTGAAGGTGTCGATCCTGCTGGAAGAAACCGGCCTGGCCTACGAGCCACACAAGGTGCGCTTCGACCAGAACGACCAGCTTTCGGCGGAATTCCTTTCGCTGAACCCGAACAACAAGATCCCCGCCATCATCGACCCCAACGGGCCGGGTGGTGAGCCGCTGATGCTGTTCGAATCCGGCGCGATCCTGCTCTACCTGGCCGACAAGGCTGGCGCCTTTATTCCCCAGGACGCGGCGGGCCGCTACCACGCCATCCAGTGGCTGATGTGGCAAATGGGCGGTATCGGGCCGATGTTTGGCCAACTGGGTTTCTTCAATAAATTTGCCGGCAAAGACTATGAAGACAAGCGCCCGCGCGACCGCTACGTAGCCGAAAGCAAACGCCTGCTGGGTGTGCTCGATCAGCGTCTGCAGGGGCGTGACTGGATATTGGGCAGCGACTACAGCATTGCCGATATCGCCACCTTTCCGTGGGTGCGCAACCTGATCGGTTTTTACGAGGCCGGCGACCTGGTGGGCATTGATAACTTCCCGGAGGTTAAACGCGTGCTGGCCAATTTCCTCCAGCGCCCGGCGGTGATCAAAGGCCTGACCATTCCGGAATAAACCTCGTAGGAGCCAGCTTGCTGGCGAACCCTGGAAACGAAGATCTGCATGGCCACCTCCGTTTCCAGGATTCGCGACCAAGGTCGCTCCTACACCGCCCTCACAGAAACGGATTTTTTATGCCCCCCCCAATCATCCGTGATGCCCAGGGCGACGATATGCCCGCCGTCCAGGCGATCTACGCCCACCATGTGCTGACCGGTATCGCCAGCTTCGAATTGCAACCGCCAAGCCTGGAGGAACTGCAGCGCCGCCGTGCCGATGTACTCGCCAACGGCCTGCCCTACCTGGTGGCCGAGCTGGCTGGCGAGGTGGTCGGTTATGGCTACGCCACGCTCTATCGCCCGCGCCCGGCCTACAGCAACACCGTGGAAGATTCGGTGTATGTGCGCGACGGCATGGGTGGCCGTGGCATTGGCCAGGCACTGCTGGCCGAGATCATCCAACGCTGTATCGCCAATGGCCGCCGGCAGATGGTGGCGGTGATCGGCAACAGCGAAAACCACGGCTCCATTGCCTTGCATAAGCGCATGGGCTTTCGCCTGGTCGGCGTATTCGAAGCCGTGGGCTTCAAGCACGGCCGCTGGGTGGATACCGTGCTGATGCAGCGCAGCCTGGGCGAGGGCGACCAGACGTTGCCTACGAAGGCATAACCTGATCCTGCAGCAAGGCGAGCAATTCGCGCTGCAGCGCCGTTACCGCTCCCCCGCTGACCAGCGCCAACTCACTGGGCGCCAATGCCGGCAAGTCGTCACAGCGGCTGTGTTGGGCCAGTACCGCGCTTTCGGGCAATACCGATACGCCCAACCCGGAAGCGACTGCGGCCTGGATACCCGTCAGGCTGGCGCTGCCAAAGGCGATTCGCCATGGCCGCCTGGCTTTGTCCAGGCTACGAATGGCCCGTTGCCGATAGAGACAACCCTGTGGGAACAGTGCCAATGGCAAGGGTTGCTCGGCGAGTTCCGCCTGCTGCCCCTTTACCCACACCAGGCGCTCCGGCCAGCTGGCCAGGCATTCGCCGCTGCCGGGCTCGCGCTTGAGCAGAGCGATATCCAGTTCACCACTGGCCAGCTTGCGACGCAGATCCACACTCATGCCGCTGACGGTTTCCAGCCGTGCCTCGGGCCGGGCGCCGGCGAAACTGGCCAGCAGGGCAGTCATGCGTTGCGTATCGAAGTCTTCCGGTACGCCCAGGCGCAGCGACTGCAACGTGCCGTCGCTGGCCATCGCCTCTTCGGCCTCTTGCGCCAGGGCGAGCAGGCGCCGGGCGTATTGCGCCAGTAATTCACCTTGCGTCGTGGCGGTTACCTGGTTGCCGCTGCGGTCGCGCAGCAGCAGGGCATGCCCCAGGCTTTCTTCCAGGCGGCGCACCTGCTGGCTGACTGTCGACTGGGTGCGGTGCACGCGCTCGGCGGCGCGGGTAAAGCTGCCTTCGTCAACGACACAGACCAGGGTTTTCAGCAGTTCGAGATCGAGCATGGCGGGCACCGACTTAGTTGTTCAGGCACTAAGGTGAAGAAGCTAATTTAATTTAACACTATCAAAAGGCGCACCTATGCTGCCCGCTCATTCCTGTTTTCATGGAGCGCCACCATGTCTCTTGAGCACACGCCAAAGCCCCAGTGGCTGACCTTCGATTGCTACGGCACCTTGATTCAATGGGACGAAGGCTTGCTGGCCGTCGTACAAAAAATGCTCAGCAGCCGCCAGGGCCATGCCATAGAGCCGCGTCGCTTTATCGAGGTGTACGACCACCACGAGCACAGCCTGGAGCAGACGCCACCGCACCGTTCGTTTCGCCAGGTCACTGCGCAGGGGCTGCACCTGGCCATGCAGCAACTGGGGCTTCCCGCCAGCCCCGCCGATGGCCCGTTGCTCGCCGACAGCATTGCGGCCATGCCGCCGTTTCCCGAGGTGCCGGCGGCGTTGGCGCGTCTCAAGGCGATGGGGTTCCGGCTGTGCATCGTGTCCAACACCGACGACGACATCATTGCCGGCAACGTAGCCCAGCTCGGCGGCCATATCGACCGGGTGATCACTGCCCAGCAAGCCGGGGCTTACAAGCCGGCGCCGAGGCTTTTTGCATACGCGCACCAGCAGTTGGGCGTCAGCCGCGAGCAGGTGGTGCATATCTGCGCCAGCCCTCATCTGGACCACGCGGCGGCGCGCGACATGGGCTTTCGCTGTGTGTGGGTCGACCGGGGCACTGGCCGCCAGTTGCTACCGGACTATCGGCCGGATGCAACGGTAGCCACGCTGGATCAAGTGGCGGAGTTGTTTGTGCGGGTGGGGTGGTGAAACTTGCTTAAGAGCCCCTCACCCTAACCC
>JBCECW010000066.1:0-11042 GCA_039207785.1 Pseudomonas sp.
GGCCGGCAATACCGTATATGTACGCGGCCAGGTGGGCACCGATTTCGAGGGCAACCTGGTGGGCCTGGGCGACCCGCGCGCACAAACCGAACAAGCGATGAAAAACCTCAAGCAATTGCTGGAGGAAGCGGGCAGCGACCTCAGCCATATCGTCAAGACCACCACCTACCTCACCGACCCGCGTTACCGCGAGCCGGTGTACCAGGAAGTGGGCAAATGGTTGAAAGGCGTGTTCCCGATTTCCACCGGCCTGGTGGTTTCCGCTTTGGGCCAACCGCAATGGCTGATGGAAATTGATGTAATCGCCGTGATCCCGGACGACTGGGCATGACCTTCTCCATCGTCGGCCGCTGCGCCGAAACCGGGCAACTGGGTATCGCCATCAGCTCCTCCAGCATTGCCGTGGGCGCGCGTTGCCCATGGGTGCGTGGCGGGATTGGCGCGGTGTCCACACAGAACATCACCTTGCCGGCCCTGGGCCCGGAAATTCTTGATTTGCTGGAGCAGGGCGCCAGTGCCAGCGAGGCCTTGGACAAGGCGCTGACCACCCACGGGTTTAGCCAATTCCGCCAGGTCACGGTGATCGACCACCACGGCGCTACGGCGCTGTTTACCGGCAGCGAAGCCCTGGGGCTGCACAATGCCCTGGCCGGCGAGCAGTGCGTGGCGGCCGGTAATCTGCTGTCCAGCCCGCAGGTGATCGAGGCCATGGTGGCGGCATTCGAAGGCAGCAGCGGCGAGGCCCTGGCTGACCGTTTGCTGGCGGCCATGAACGCGGCGATGGCCGCTGGTGGCGAAGCCGGGCCGGTACATTCGGCGGCGCTGTCGGTGGTCAGCGACCTGCTCTGGCCCATCGTCGATTTGCGCGTGGACTGGGCCGACGAAGACCCCATCGGCCAACTGGGCGCCCTCTGGACCGCCTACCGCCCGCAAATGCAGGACTACATCACCCGTGCCCTGGACCCCACCAAAGCGCCAAGCTACGGTGTGCCCGGCGACGAGTAAGCGCGTAACACACCTCTCGTAGGGTGCGCTCCGCGCACCATGGTTCTCAACGATAACGAGTGCTTTATGCCCACCAGCCGCGACCTGCTAAGCCGCCTGATCGCCTTCGACACCGTCAGCCGCGAGTCGAACCTGGCGTTGATCGAGTTTGTCCGTGACTACCTCACGGATCTCGGTATCGACAGTGAGCTGATCTACAGCGACGACCGCCGCAAAGCCAACCTCTACGCACGCCTCGGCCCGGCTGGTGGCGGTGGGGTGATGCTGTCCGGCCATAGCGATGTGGTGCCGGTGGATGGCCAGGCCTGGACCGTGCCGCCCTTTACCATGAGCGAGGCCGACGGCAAGCTCTATGGCCGTGGCACGGCGGATATGAAGGGCTATATCGCCTGTGTGCTGGCGGCCTTGCCGGCCTTTCTCGCCCAGCCATTGCGGGTGCCTTTGCATCTGGCGATTTCCTATGACGAGGAGGTCGGCTGCCTTGGCGTGCGCAGCCTGATCGAAGCCTTGCAGGGCCGCCCCGAGCGCCCCAGCCTGTGCATCATCGGTGAGCCGACCTTTATGCGCCCGGTGCTTGGCCACAAGGGCAAGCTCGGCATGCGCTGCGAAGTGCATGGCGCGGCCTGCCATTCGGCCTATGCGCCGCAGGGTGTAAACGCCATCGAATACGCCGCCAAGCTGATTGCCCGCCTCGGTGAAATTGGCCAGCGCCTGGCGGCCAGGGAGCGCCACGACAGCCGCTTCGATCCGCCGTACTCCACCGTACAAACCGGCACCATCAGCGGCGGCAGCGCCCTGAATATCGTGCCCGAGCATTGCCGTTTCGATTTCGAAGTACGCACCTTGCCGGCCGATGATGCCGAGCAGGTTGCTGGTGAACTGCAGGCCTATGCACAGGAGCTGGTGCCGCAGATGCAGGCGGTGCAGCCGGGCACCGGCATTCGTTTTAGCCCGATCAGCGCCTACCCGGGGCTGGTAACTGCCGCCGATAGCGAGGCCGCGCAATTGCTGGCGTTGATCAGCGGCTCGAGCGATTTTGGCACCGTGGCCTTTGGCACCGAGGGCGGGTTATTCGACCAGGCCGGTATCGCCACGGTGGTGTGCGGACCGGGGAGCATGGACCAGGGGCATAAGCCCGATGAGTTTGTCAGCCTGGAGCAGTTGGGGCGGTGCGATGCGATGTTGCTGCGGTTGGCGCAGTGGATGCGAACCCAATAATCCACCGTCATTCCCGCGAAAGCGGGAATGACGGTGTTAAAACGAGGTGGTTATGGGCGATACAACTTTAGGCTCTCCACCCGCGCGCGATACGCCGCCAGGCGCTCTTTCAGTTCGCCTTTGCGCTGCGATGCCACGCAATGCAGCAGCACATTCAAGGCACTGGTCAGCCCGCCGGTGGATTCCAGGATCAGCCCGGTCTTGGTTTTCATGGTGATGATCAGCGGGGTGTCGATATGCCGGGCAATGCCGTATTCGTCGGTAAACACCACCAGGTCGGTGTCGCTTTGCAGGCAGTTGTTGGCAAAGGCGATACCGGCGTCGGCGTAGGGCGCGATGTCGATCAGGATCACGCAGCAGCGCTTGTCGCGGCTGTCGATCCAGCGGCCCAGCACGCCGCTGTACAGGTCCAGGTATTCCACGCCGCTGCGCACCAGTGACAGGCGATTGGCAAAGTCTTCGGCCAGGCCCTTGATGGTCTGGAAGCCGCAGACAAATACCCGCTCGGCCAGGCTGACGCGCTGCACGATGTCCTGCCAATGCTGGCTGCCCATCTGCGCGGCAAAGGCGCTCAGGGCTTCGATTTCTTCGTTGAGGTGGGCGAGCAGGTCGTCTGGCTGCTGGTCGACCCGTTCGATCAGGGTGTTGTTGAGCAGCGACTGGATACGCACGTCATCGCGCAATTCTTCCTTGAGGGTTTTCAGGCCCTTGTAGCCCAGGCGGCGCAAGAAGCGGCTGACCGTATTGGGGCTGACCTTGCTCTTCTCGGCCAGGCTGGCGCCGTTTTCAAAGGCGATGGTTTCCCGGTTGGCCTGGATATAGGCCCACAACGTGCGTTCGGCAGGGGTCAGCTTGCCGTCCAGTTGTTCCATTTTGCTATCGAGCATGCCGTGGCTCCGACCGGGCGAAAATTAAATTCTGACACGAGTATGTCAGAGTGTTGATCTTTGGAAGAAATATATTCTATTCTCGGCTCGACACAAAAGGTTCGTTCAGCAGACCCAGGCATCCAGACCTACGACGATATCGCTGAACAACTTTCGCACTTCCTGCCGCAACAACAGTGCCAGGCCCCGCCTGGTGGAAAAAAACAGTGGAGAACAGGAACATGCTCGACCTTATCACCCGTCCCCTGCGCCAGCTTTCCCTGCCGGTTGTCATCGGCACCCTGGTCACCCTCGGCACTGGTGCGGCACACGCCGCCGAAGAGCTGCGCCTGTACAACTGGGGCGACTATATCAACCCCGAAGTACTCAGCCGCTTTACCGCCGAAACCGGCATCAAGGTGGGCCTGGACACCTACGGCAGCAACGAGGAAATGCTCGCCAAGCTGCAAGCCGGTGCCACCGGCTACGACATCGTGTTCCCCTCGGTGCATATGCACGACACCATGGCCGCGCTCAACCTGCTGGAAAAAACCGATATCAACCAGAGCCCGGCGTTCAAGAATATCGACCCCGCCTACCTGCGCGCCAAATCCGACCCCAAGGGCGAGTACTGCATGCCGTACGCCTGGGGCACGGTCGGCATCTTCTACAACAAGAGCAAGGTGAGCAAACCCATCGAAACCTGGAGCGACTTCTTCGCTGAAGCCAAGGCCGGCAAAAAGGTGGCGATGCTCGACGATATGCGCGAAGTGCTGGCGGTCGGCTTGATCAGCAACGGCAAGTCGGTGAACACCACCAGCGCCGACGACTTGAAAGTGGCCCAGGACTGGCTGCTGGAGCGCAAGCCGCTGATCTCGGCGTTTAGCTATGAAGTAGTGCCCATGGTGCAGTCTGGTGACGTGGTGGCGGCGCAGTACTACGTTGGCGCGCTGATGTATGTAAAACAGGACCCGGCCAACCTCACCTACGTGATCCCGAAAGAGGGCGCGACGCTGTATCAGGAAGATATGTGCGTGCTGAAAACCGCCCCCAACAAGGCCAATGCCAAGCGCTTTATGGAGTTCTTCCTGCGCCCGGAAATCGCCTCGCTCAACACCATCCAGCAAACCAACGGCACCCCCAATGCCGAGGCGCTGAAACTGCTGCCCCCCGAGCTCAAGGACAACCCAGCGGCCAACCCGCCGGCAGATGTCATGGCCAAGCTGCAGATCTTCAACGACCTGGGCAAAGACTTGAAGAAATACGACCGCGCCTGGACGCGGGTACGCACCGCCAATTGATCACGCCGTTCTGCTCTCCGTAGGAGCCAGCTTGCTGGCGAAGCTGTTCATCGCAACAAAAGCTTCGCCAGCAAGCTGGCTCCTACGGGGCGGTTGCTGCGCCCGTATTCCGGAGCTGTTTATGTCTTACGCCAATACCCCGGTGGTCGAAATCAAGGCCGCCGTGAAGCATTACCGTACCCCTGAAGGCCAGGCCGTGCGGGCGCTGGATGGGGTCGACCTGAGTGTCGGTGCCAACGAATTCGTCACCTTGCTGGGGCCGTCGGGCTGCGGCAAAACCACCTTGCTGCGGGCCATCAGCGGCTTCGAGCAACTGGACAGCGGCAGCCTGGTAATCCAGGGCCAGGCCATGAACGATGTGCCGGCCTATCAGCGGCCGGTCAATACCGTGTTCCAGAGCTACGCGCTGTTTCCCCACCTGAGCGTGGGCGACAACGTGGGCTACGCCCTGGAAGTGCGCGGCGTGCCGCGTAAAGAGCGCGATACGCGAGTCGGCGAGGCGCTGGAAATGGTCGGCATGGGCGGCCTGCAGAAACGCAAGCCGGGGCTGTTGTCCGGTGGCCAGCAACAGCGCGTGGCCCTGGCCCGCGCCATCGTCAATCGCCCGGCCTTGTTGCTGCTCGACGAGCCGCTGTCGGCCCTCGACCGCCACCTGCGCCAGAGCATGCAGCGCGAGCTGAAAAAGCTGCAGAGCGAGCTGGGTATTGCCTTTGTGTTTGTCACCCATGACCAGGAAGAAGCCCTGACCATGTCCGACCGCATCGTGGTGCTCAACGGCGGCCATGTGCAGCAGATCGGTCGCCCCGAGGATATCTACGACCGCCCGGCCAATGCCTTTGTCGCCGGGTTTATCGGCGAGAGCAATCTGTTCAAGGCCCAGGTTTGCGCCGTGGATGAACAACGCGCCGAACTGCGCAGCGCTGCGGGCGAGACCTTGCACGTGCGCCGTGGCGACTTGCAGGTCAACCAGGCGGTGCAGGTGCTGCTGCGCCCCGAACACTTTCACCTCGACTGCCCTGGCAGCGCCGAGCAGCACGGCTGGTTGGAAGGCGTGGTGGAGCAGACGGTGTTTGTCGGCAAGGACTTTGAAGTCAGCCTGCGCACGCCCCAGGGCAGCCCGGTAAAAGCCGTGGTGCGCGATGCCGCCCGCGTGGCCATGCACCGTTTGCATGTCGGTGAAACCCTGCGCCTGTGGTACGCCACCGCCGCTGCCCACGTGCTGGCGGGTGACGCCTGATGAGCAGCCTGACCCTGCAAGGGCGCAATCGCCTGCGGCTGCTGGGCCTGCTAAGCCCGGTGACATTGCTGATCGGCGGCTTTTTTATCGCGCCGCTGCTGATCATGGCCGCCTATAGCCTGGCCGAACCCGGCATGTACGGCGGGGTGGCCTGGCATTTTTACCCGGACAGTTTCGGCCGCGTGCTTGGCTGGGCCGATGGCACCAATGAAGACTTCGATATCGTCTACCTGGAAATCATCCTGCGCTCGTTCCGCATTGCCTTGCTGACGGTGCTGGTGTCGCTGCTGGTGTGTTATCCGGTGGCCTTCTGGGTCAGCCGCCTGGATGAGCGCAAGCGCAACTTCTTTCTGTTTCTGATCACCCTGCCGTTTTTCGCCAGCCTGATCGTGCGCCTGTATGCCTGGGTGCTGATTTTGCGCCCCAGCGGCTTTCTCAATCAGTTTCTGCATAACCTGGGCATCAACGCCGACTTTGATCTGATCTATACCGAGACGGCGGTGCTGATCGGCCTGGTGTATATCTTTATCCCGTTTATGTTCTTGCCCATCTACGCCAGCGTGGAAAAGCTCGATCGCCGCCTGATCGAAGCCTCGCAGGACCTCGGCGCCAGCCGCTGGCAAACCTTTCGCAAAGTGATTCTGCCGCTGACCATGCCTGGCGTGGCGGCCGGCTCGATCATTGTGTTTATCCCGAGCTTAGGCAATTTCATCGTGCCGTCGCTGCTTGGTGGCGCCAAGGTCTTGATGATCGGCAGCCTGGTGGAGCAGCAGTTCCTTGCCGCGCGCAACTGGCCGTTCGGTGCCGCGCTGGCAATGTTGCTGATGGCCAGTGTGTTGGTGTTTCTGCTGCTGTATGTGCGCAGCCTGAACCGTGCGCAAGCGCAGGAGGGACGGCCATGATGCGGCGTATCGGGCAGCACCTGCTGTCGGGCTATAGCCTGTTGTTTTTCGTGTTTCTGTACCTGCCGATTGGCCTGATCTTCGTGTACTCGTTCAACGGCAACCCGCTGAACATGATGATCTGGAGTGGCTTGTCGCTGGACTGGTATCGCTCGATCTTCGGCATGGCCAATCACCTGGCCGATAACGTGCAGTACATCGAGTCCACCGACCAATTGCTGGGTTCGCTGCGCACCAGCCTGTATGTGGCTTCAGTGACTGCGCTGATCAGCACCGTGATCGGCACCCTGACCGCCCTGGCGCTGGCGCGCTTTCGTTTTCGCCTGCAGGGTTTCTACCGCACCTTGCTGTTTATGCCGATGATGATGCCCGACGTGGTGCTGGGTATTTCGCTGCTGATTTTCTTCGTCAATATCGGCATCCCGCTGGGCAAGGTGTCGATCATCATCGGCCACTGCAGCTTTCTGGTGAGCTACGTGTTTATCGTCGTCAGCGCCCGGCTGGCGGGGATGGATACGCGCCTGGAAGAAGCCTCGGCCGACCTCGGCGCCAGCCCCTGGTACACCTTCCGCCGTATTACCTTGCCGATGATCCTGCCCGGCGTGATTGGCGGTGCGCTGCTGTCGTTCATCATCTCCATGGACGACCTGGTGATTACCTACTTTATCTCTGGCGTCGACTCCACCACGTTGCCGGTCTACATCTACGGCATGATCCGCCGCGGGATCAAACCCGAGATCAACGCCATCGCCACCCTGCTGATCATTGCCTCACTGCTGATTGCGGCGGTGGGCTTGTACCTGCGTAACCGTCAACCTGCTGCATTGAAAGCCGAGGACTCCCATGGCTCTTGAAAAGCCCCGCGCCCGCCAGCTTGGCCTGGCCTTTCCCGGCCGTACCGGCCCGCACAACGCCATTACCGATGTGCCCGGCGTCTTGGTTGGCTACCAGAATGTCGAAGGCCAGGCGGCGAGTGGCAAACACATCCAGACCGGGGTGACGGCCATTCTGCCGCGCGGCTACGAGCCCGAGCCGATGCCGGTCTGGGCCGGTTTTTCCGCCTTGAACGGCAACGGCGAAATGACCGGTACGCACTGGATCGAAGATGGCGGTTACCTGGTGGGCCCGGTGTGCCTGACCAACTCCCATAGCGTTGGCATCGTGCACCAGGCGGCCACGCGCTGGACCATCGAGCACTACGCCAAGGCCTGGGAAGCCAACCACCTGTGGGCCATGCCGGTGGTGGCGGAAACCTATGACGGCGTGATCAACGATATCAACGGCCTGCACATTACCGAGGCCCATGCCCGTAGTGCGCTGGATGGCGCCATGACCGGGCCGATTGCCGAGGGCAATGTCGGCGGCGGCAACGGCATGATTGCCTATGGCTTCAAAGGCGGCACCGGCACGGCGTCGCGGGTGGTCGAGGTGGACGGCAAAAGCTACACCCTGGGGGTGCTGGTGCAGGCCAACCATGGCATGCGTGACTGGTTCAAAGTGCTGGGCGTGCCGGTGGGCGAACGCCTGCCGGACGAACTGCCCGATGGCCTGGACCGCGAGCGCGGCTCGATTGTGGTGGTGATCGCCACCGATGCGCCGATGTTGCCGCACCAGTTACGTCGCCTGGCCCGGCGTGCCGGTTTGGGCGTGGGCCTGGCGGGGACGCCGGGAGGGAATAACTCCGGCGATATCTTCCTGGCCCTGAGCGTTGCCAACCCACGGCCGATGCCGCAGCTGGCCGGGCCGCTGCAGAATCTCGACTACCTGAATGACGATGTATTCGACGCGTTCTACCTGGCCGCCGTGCAAGGCACCGACGAGGCGATCTTGAACGCCATGTTGGCGGCCACTGACTCGCCGATGCAAAAGCCGGTGGGGGTGTGCCGGGCGTTGGATGGGGGGCGGTTGTTGGCGGTGATGGCGGAGTCAAGCTTGCCCTCTCCCTAACCCTCTCCCGCGAGCGGGAGAGGGGACTTGATCGGTGTTGTATTGACCATCGCGGTCCGCTGGTCTCCCTCTCCCGCTTGCGGGAGAGGGCTGGGGAGAGGGCAGCGCTGTTACTTCCCCAATTCCTGCTGACAATAATCCGCAAACAACTGCGCCGACTTGGTCAACTGCGAGCGCTTCAGCCACGCCGCCACCAGCCCCGAGCCGGTGACATCCTCGGCGATATTCACCGCCACCACTTTCTGCCCGTCATAGGTGCATTCCGAGTGCGGGCGGGTCACCAGTACCGAGAAGCCAAAGCCCTGGCCCACCATGCCACGCACCATCTCGATGGAGGGCGAGCTAAAGGCAATATGCGGGGTCAGGCCCAGCTCTTCGAACAGGCTGACAAAGTAGGTACGACTCGGCAGTACATCGAGCAGGATCATCGGCTCCAGCGCCAGGTCGCGCAGCGACACCTGGGCCTGCTGGGCAAAGCGGTGGTCGGCTGGCAGCAGGGCATAGGGCCGCTGCGGCGGCATCAGCGGCTGGGTGGCGATGGTGCCGTCCAGGTCGTGGTCGTAGAGGATCGCCAGGTCAAAACTGCCGGAGGTCAGGCCCTGCACCAGCTCCGATTGCTCGCCGTCACGAATCCGGATTTCCACCCCCGGGTACAGCGCGTTAAAGCCGGCAATCAGGCGCGGCAAATACAGCGGCGCCACGGTTTCAAAACAGCCGATATCGATCTGCCCGGCAATGATGTCGTTGTCGGCCAGGGCGTTCTGCTCAAACTCCTTGGCCATGCGCAGCAGCTCCTGGGCCTTGCGGTAGAAGCGTGCGCCGCTGGGGGTCAGCGACACGCCCTGGGCGTGATGGCGAATAAACAACTGCACGCCAAAGCTTTCTTCCAGCCCCTTGATGGCCGTGGAAATCGACGGCTGGGCGATATACAGCTTGCGCGAGGCCTCGGCGACGCTGCCGCATTCCACGGTGGTGACGAAATATTTAAGTTGGCGCAGGGTGTAGGCAGCCACGACAGACCTCGGGTAGGAGATTTCCGTGCACACCTTACCGCGTTGGCACAGCGGCCGTGGCGTGGCGTGCACACCTTTTTACGCGGCAAAGGGCATATTTTTTCTTGGCCGGTTGCTTGCTACGGCTGTAGCCGTGAGCGGCTAGAGTCTCTAGCAAAACTTATACACAGCAACGGGAGGTAGCAGATGCGTTTGGCGCTTTGGCAAACAGAAGGGCACCCCGGCGATGTCGCCGCCAACCTGGCGGCACTCGCGGTACAAGCCCGCGCGGCGGCAGCGGCGGGGGCTGAGTTGTTGTTGTGTTCGGAGCTTTGGCTAGGCGGCTATAACCTGCGCGCGCAGCCTGCCGAGGCGGCCGATGGACCTTCAGCGCAGCGGATTGCCGAGTTGGCTCGCGAGCATGGCATTGCCATTTGCTACGGCTATGCCGAGCAGCATGAAAACGGCGGCAAGCCCTATAACGCGGCGCAGCTGATCGATGCCAACGGCACGCGCCGGTGCAACTACCGCAAGACCCATCTGTTTGGCGCCTTCGAGCGCACCTTGTTTACCCCGGGGGAGCGCCTGGAATCGCCCTTCGAATTCGCCGGGTGGCAGATTGGCCTGTTGATTTGCTTCGATGTCGAGTTTCCGGAGAACGTACGGAAGTTGACCTTGCAAGGCGCCGAGTTGCTGCTGATTCCCACGGCACTGACTCCTGAATACCGGGCGGTGCCGGATCTGATTGTGCCGGCGCGGGCGGTGGAGAATCAGTTGTTTGTGGCGTACTGCAACCACAGTGGGGTGGAGGCGGGGTTGGCGTTTCTCGGCGGCTCCTGCGTGGCGGCGCCGGATGGCAGCAAGTTGGCCAGTGCGGCTAATGGGGAGGCGTTGTTGGTGGTGGATTTGGACCACGGGCAGCGGGGGGCGCAGGAGAGTACGTTTCCGTATCTGGCCGGCAGAAGACCGGCGTTGTACGGCGGGTTGGACTCATAACGCGGACCAGGCTTTTGATCTGTTTGTGATCTTGATCTGGCTGTTGATCTTGATCTGCCCGCCCCTTGGGCGAAGGCCGAACGGAGGAGTCGCGGAAGGGGTTGAGCCGCCGGGAGCGGCGAAAGGCAAAGACAGGCCATGGATGGCCTGTTTTGCCGGCCCCTGGAGCGGCGAGGGAGTGAGGGAAGTCGGAGCGAAGCGGAGACCCGAGGTAGGGGCAAGCGCTTTTTGCTTACTTTTTGTCGCGACTGACAAAAAGTGAGTCGCGCGTAAGGCGCGAAACAAAACGCTCAGCGCACGCGCCAATGAAGAAAAACTGCGGTTTTGAGGGTTTGCTTTTCGAATGGGTTGATTTGCTTTACCGCGTGCGCGGGGAGTTTGGTTTCGCGCCTTACGCGCGAGCTTCTTTTGGCATTGCCCCAAAAGAAGCCAAAAGGTCTAGCCCAATCATCCGGCCCTCCGCTGCGCTACGGGTTCCCTCGCTCCGGCACTGCTCCGGGGGCACGCCACGACGGGCCATCCATGGCCCATCGTGCCTCTCGCAGCATCCCTGCTGCTCAACCCCCTACACAGCGCCT
>JBCECW010000067.1:0-1310 GCA_039207785.1 Pseudomonas sp.
GCTGGTGTACAGCGGGCGCCTGCCGCCGCTGCTGCAAAACCTGCCGCCACGCCGCCTGGTGCTGGAAATCACCGAGCATGCGGCCGTGGCCGACTACGTGCGGCTGGAACAGGCGCTGGCGCCGTTTCGCCAGCGCGGCGTGCGGCTGTCCATCGACGACACCGGTGCCGGATATGCCAGCATGCGGCATATCCTCGAACTGAGCCCGGACATCATCAAACTGGATATGAGCATCACCCAAGGCATCAACAACGACTTCAAACGCCGGGCATTGGCCTCCTCGTTGATCGCCTTCGCCCGGGAAACCGGCAGCAGCGTGGTGGCCGAAGGGGTAGAAACCCGCGAGGAACTGGAGACGTTAAGAGCCCTGGGGGTGCACAAGATCCAGGGCTACTTGCTGGGACGGCCATTGCCCTTGAGTGAGGCGCTGGTGGCGATGCGGGCGAAGGTGGGCTAGCGCCCGGTTGCTGCTACCTATCCTGCTCACCAGGGCCTACCGAGGCAGGGCGACCTTTGCCTCGGCCGCGCTTGGTTGCCGGGGGCTCGACCTTGTAGCGCGGCGGCTCCGGCTCACTGACACCCACAGCCATCGCGCCAGCCTGCATTACCTCCCAGCCTTTGCAGGCCAAGGCGATGTGATACGGAATGGGATTGGGCCCTGAGCTATAAGCGGTAATGGTGCGACGAGTGAGGTGCAGCGCCTGAGCTGCGCCGGTAAGCGACAGGCCATGCCGCTGCATCCAGTCCCTGAACGCCGTTTTCGCCATGGCCTCGCCCGCTTGCTCCATGGCCAGGCGATACAGCGTGATGGCCGAGAGTTCGATATCCCCCGGCCACACCACATCAAAGCCCCATTCGCCCACCTGCACCTGCTGGAACAGCGCCGGGTCTTGCAGCGCTTCCAGCACGCTGTACGTGCGCAGTGGCTCGGCCAGATTTACCGGCTGCTGGCGCCGGTCGCTCCAGGTGATAAGTAGGGTAAGCGCCTCATTTGCCGGCTCTACGGCGGCAATACGCAGCTTGGTGTTCATGCCAGGCTCCTGTAATTCTGCTCGCCCCACACGCGGGCCAGCGTGGCTTGCTGCTGAGCGGACCATAGAAGTGCTTCTTTCAATGCCCGCCGATTCGCCCCGCGATGACTGACTTCCAGCGTGGCGATGTCTACCAGCGATTCACCGTCCGCCGTCTGCACATGAAAGTGCGGCGGCGGGTGGTCGTCTGGGTAAATTTTGATCATCCACGCGTCGGTGCTTTTTAACGTAGCCATAATATTCCTGCTAGGGAAATTTTTTCCCTATTAGAAAAAACCA
>JBCECW010000067.1:1320-10899 GCA_039207785.1 Pseudomonas sp.
CACACGAAGGCAGTTGGAGGAATTGTTGTGGGAACCTTGGGAAAAAACTGGCACTTCCAAGCGCACAAAAAAACGGGGCCTCGAAAGGCCCCGTCTATTGTTCGGCTTAGTGCGTCTAGGCGCTGTGCATCTGCTTGGGATCGTTTTCCGCCAACCAGGTGCTCAGTGCCAGGTTGATGCGTTTTTGCCAATCGCTGCCGGCGGCGCGGAAGGCTTCGAGTACCTGCGGGTCGAGCTGCAATTGCACCTCTTCGCGGCGCGGTTCTTCACGACGCTGCGCCGGGGCGGCCAACCGTGCACGGGCAGCAGCGGCGGCTGCCTTGGGGTCGCCAAATAGCTCTTCGAGCAACTCGTCGGTGCTTTGTAATTCAGTCATGCGTTTCCCTCTGCGTACCGCCGAGCCCGGCCGGGTCGCTTCAAATCGTCTATCCACAAGCGTGTTCCAGAATATTGCGTACCCGAGTGGGACTCGCGGGTTGTGCCAGGAGTTCAGCCGAATCGACCACCTGCTGCGCAAAACGTGATGCAGATAGAAATACGCCAGCACTCACGCCGGCTTGTGCAGCACGGTTTGCAACATGGCGGTCAGCGCCTGCGGGCCGTACGGCTTGCTCAGCAGATGAATATCCGGGGTGAGCTGGTGATTGCGCGAAATGATGTCGCGGGTATGACCGCTGGTGAACAACACCGGGATGGCCGGCTGCTGCAATTTGGCCCAGGCCGCCAGGTCGGCGCTTTTGACCGTGCCGGGCATGACTACATCGGTAAAGATCAGGTCGATCGGCTCACCGCGCTGCAGCACCTCCATCGCCGCGTCACCGTTGGCGGCTAGCAGTACCTGGTAGCCCAGTTGCTGCAACAGCTCCTCCACCGTGCTGCGCACATCGGCGTTGTCTTCCACCACCAGAATCAAGCCGCCGCCCTCGCCCTGTTCTTGGCTGGCCACATGCGTCGTGCCGCTAGCCTCGGCCTGGAGGCTGCGTGGAAAGTACAGGTGCACCGAGGTGCCCTGGCCAAGCTCGCTGGTCATTTCGATATGGCCGCCGCTCTGCTTGACGAAGCCGAACACCATGCTCAACCCCAGCCCGGTGCCGTGGCCGTCGGGTTTGGTGGTGAAAAACGGCTCGAAGGCATGGCCAAGCACCTCTGCGCTCATACCGGCGCCGGTGTCGGCCATGGACAGATGGACGTACTCACCGGCATGGATCTCTTTGCCGGCGCAAAACGCGTCGTCGAGCAGCACGTTGTCGGCATGGATACGGATGGTGCCTTCACCACACATGGCATCGCGGGCGTTAAGTGCCAGGTTGAGCAACGCGTTTTCCAGCTGGTTGCGATCCAGGTGCACGTTCCAGGGGTCGGCTGGCAACTGCAGATCGATCTGGATCATTTCCCCCAATGCCCGCTGCAATACTTCTCCCAAGCCGCCAAACAAGCTGGCGAGGCTGTAAACCGCTGGCGACAGCGGCTGCTGCCGGGCAAATGCCAGCAGTTGCGCAGACAGCGTGGCGCCCTTCTCCACTGCCGCCAGGGCAGAGGCCAGGCGCCGTTGCACATTGGCGTTATCGGGCTCCTGGCGGGCCAGCAGATGCAGGTTGGCGGCAATCACTTGCAGCAGGTTGTTGAAGTCGTGAGCCACGCCGCCGGTGAGGCCGCCAATCGCTTCCAGCTTCTGCGCCTGGCGCAGGCGCGCTTCGACCTCCGAGCGCGCCTGCACTTCAGCCGCCACCCGCTGCTCCAGGGTATGCGTCAGTTGCAGCAGCGATTCCTCGGCCACCTTGCGCTCGTGGATATCGAAGATCACTCCGGGAAAACGCAGGGCATTACCCGCCTCGTCGAACTCGCAGCGGCCACTGGCCTGCACCCATAGGTATTCACCTGTGGGGCGGCGGATACGGTACTCGGCGTTGTAGGGGCCGCCTTGCTTGAGCGTGTACTGCACCAGGCGGTCGACGCGGGCGAAGTCGTCGGGGTGGATCACGCCATTGGCGGCGCTGATGGGCAGGTTATCCAGCGGCTGGTCCAGCGGGTAGGAAAAGGTACGGGCAAAACGTTCGTCGCCGGAAAGCTGGTCCTTGCGCACATCCCAGACAAACGAGCCAAGCAGCGCGCCAGCATTAAGGGCCAACTGCAGGCGTTCATCGGCGGCATGAAACGCCGCTTCTGCCTCCGCGCGTTGGCGTTCGGAGATCACCCGCGCGGTAATTTCCACCACGATGGCGATAACCCCGGCGGGCGCGCCGTGGTCATCGGTGACCGGGCTGTAATGCAAATCCAGCCACACTTCCTCGGGCTTGCCGTTGCGTAGCAGCACCAGCACTTTATTGGCATAGGAGAGCGTGCCGCCGCCCAGGCACACATCGACGATATTGCGATTGAAGTCGGCCACTTCCGGCCAGCCCAGCTCGACCGGAGTACCAAGCAGATAGGGGTGACGACCACCGGCAAATTCGGCATAGGCGTCGTTGTAGATCATGTAGCCGGGGCGGTCCCAGAGCATCACCAGGGGCACGGGCGATGCCAGCAGCATTTGCACATTGGTACACAGGCTTTTCGACCAGGTGTCGATGGCGCCAAGGTCGGTGCTGGCCCAGTCGAACGCTCGAATCCGTTCGGCCATCTCTCCGCCCCAGCCCACGCACGCATGGCTGTCCATTAGAAAAGACATCGTCCCACCCTACCTTGCAACCTGCGCCCGCGCCCACGAGTGCCTGCGGTTTGGAGCGCTACAACTGAGGAAAATTCATTGAGTTTCTGGCGACATATTGCCCAGGAACATCAGGCCGAAAATAGCTTTTCCAGCCAACGCACCCCAAGCCAGAGGTTTTACCGAATCACGCAGCAGGTTTTGGCGGTGGCGGCGGGCCGACGGGAGCCTTCGGACGCGCAACCGCCGGGGGGATAACCGTCTTGCCATCGGGCGCTAAGGTAGGAAGGTAGCAATCCGGCATTGGCCGAGGCGCTCTGCAGGTCATAAACGTCTCCCCGATGATTGGGAACTAAATTCTACCCACTGCACTTTCGACACGTCGATCACCATGCCGTCAGCGCTTAAGGGAGTTTCAACGCCGTCTTGGTCGAGCCAGCTTGGCGCTTGGATAACAAACTGTCCAGACGACGAATAGGGCGGCCAATGTGTGGGCCAACCGTACAAGCGCCTTCCATCCAGCAAGTGCAAAACAACAAAGCCCGGATAGAGTGAAAAGGCGCTGTCCCACTCCGACGGATAAGACGTTTCCCGAGTGATTTTTCTGCGCCTGAGAAACCTGTAGAGCCTGTCGTTGTTGGCGCTGTAGCAAGAGGCCAAGCCAAGCAGCACCGCAACAAAAAATGAACAAAACGAGTGGGACACCGGCCCCCACGGCCCCACTGCAAAAACGTGCTCCCCAAACCCGGTCAGAAGCCAACCCAGCGCCCCGACCACCCCGTGAATAACGAAGGTAAAAATCAGCGCCTGCACAATCTGACCAAAGCTGTCCGGCCGTTTGAACGCTGTTAACGAATAGAAAATCCACGCTGCCAGAAAGCCGGGAATCAAATACTGCAGCAGCGGGATGACTTCCCTGACCAGATCATCCATGGCGATACCGTCCCTGATTCGCAATGGGGCATAACGTACGAGGGAAATCCCGGCGGTGGATAGCGCCTCGATCTGACATCAAGGCTCGATCTTTTGATGATCCTTAGCGGACTATTCCGCGATTCGACACTTATCTTGCGCCCCGTTGCACGCAGCGCCGATAACGCTCATCCACCCGCTTGGCAAACCAGGCCGTGGTGAGGTTGCGGGTGATTTTCGGACTTTTCAGGGTGATGCCCGGCAGCACGGCGCGGGGCACTGGTTTGCCGGCGCGTTGGTCGGCGAGGGCAAAGAGGTCGGCATATAGATCGGTGTCTTCGAATGCCTGACTTTCGCCTTTTTCCAGGGCGCGGCGGATGGCGGTGTCGCTGAGTGACAAACGTTTGCCCAGGGTACGCACGGCCTTTTCGGTGGAGCTTGGCAGCAAGGAGCCGGGCACCAGCAAATCGCCATCCAGGGTCAATTCGATACCGCTCAGTTGGCTGACCGCACGCTGAAACGCAGCGTTGCGGCTGGCGTACCAGCCGGCATTGAAATCGGCAAAACGGTAAAGCGGCTCGGGGTAGTCCGCCGGGTAACCGAGCAGATGCAGCGTGCCGAAATACAGGCCGCCGCGCCGGCTAAACACTTCCTGGCGTAGCGTGCCTTGGTAGCTATAGGGGTAATCACGGGCGTGCTGCTCGGCAAAGGCAATGCTGACCTGCATCGGCCCGCCGGTGTGCACCGGATTGAAGGTGCCGAACAGCTGGCTGCCTAACGGGACCATGCCGATAAAGTCGTCGAATATGGCGCTTAACTGCTTTTCGCTGCGCACAGCGGCCAAACGCTGACTGTAGGTTTTGCCGTTGGGCGATTGCAGGTCGAGCGCGGCGCTGACCAGAAAGCCGGGGATATGCAGCCGTGACGCCCGGCGGTCGATTTCCTGCCGAGCGATTTTGCCCAGGCCCGGCACCGGCGGGTCGGCCTGGTAGGTCGACTCCTGCTCTGCTACCGCCAGCACCGAGCACAGGTTGCTGATGCTGGCGTCCAGCTTCTGCGCCGTAAAGGACACTTGAATATCCGTAGCCCAGCCTTGGCGGTCACTGACCGTGGCGGGCATCAGCCTAACCACCTGGCTCTGAATTTCAGCCGGACTGGGTTGCGGCGGTTGCGCCGAACGCGAGCCGCAGCCGGTCAGGGCCAGTAGGGCGACCAGCAGCAGGTAGGAGGATGATCTCAATCGCATATAGGCTCGCGGTAACGGGTCCGTAGGAGCCAGCTTGCTGGCGAAGGCTGCAAACATAGAGCTTCGCCAGCAAGCTGGCTCCTACAAAATCTTGCCGATCATCGGATTTCAGCCGCGGGAATTCGGGTTGCACCTTTTCCAAAAACGGGCAAAAACGATCCATTTTGTAGCACTGAAAACCCGCCTACTTCTCCTGCGCACCGCGCAAGTGCAGAAAGGTAACGTCGCTACAAGCCACGCCATCAGAGACTTCTGTGACTTTCGTACGAATTGGTTGCGCCTGGTTGCACCTTTGACTTCCAACGGGTTTAATCCACGCTGAATTTGCATTGCTCCATATTTATTCAGGATGGTTCCATGGCCACTACTACCCTCGGCGTAAAACTTGATGACGCCACCCGCGAGCGTCTCAAACTGGCCGCCCAGTCGATCGACCGCACGCCGCATTGGCTGATCAAGCAGGCGATCTTCAATTACCTGGAACAGGTCGAAGGCGGTCTGACCCCGCCCGAACTCTCCGGTGTCGCCGCCGCCCTGGGTGAAGAACCATTGGAAGCCCTGAGCGAACAAGGCCTGCAATGCTTCCTCGATTTCGCCGAAAGCATCCTGCCGCAATCGGTACTGCGCGCCGCCATTACCTCCGCTTACCGCCGCCCTGAACCAGAAGCCCTGGCCATGCTGCTGGAACAGGCGCGCCTGCCGAAGGAACAGGCCGAGGCCACCAACAAGCTGGCCATGGGCATTGCGGAAAAACTGCGCAACCAGAAGAGCGCCGGCGGCCGCCAAGGCCTGGTGCAGGGGTTGCTGCAAGAATTCTCGTTGTCGTCGCAAGAAGGTGTAGCGCTGATGTGCCTGGCCGAAGCGCTGCTGCGCATCCCGGACAAAGCCACCCGTGACGCCCTGATCCGCGACAAGATCAGCAACGGCAACTGGAGCCAACACCTGGGCAACAGCCCGTCGATGTTCGTCAACGCCGCGTCCTGGGGCCTGCTGATCACCGGCAAGCTGGTGGCCACCCACAACGAAGCCGGCCTGGCCACTTCGCTGAACCGCCTGATCGGCAAAGGCGGCGAGCCGCTGATTCGCAAGGGCGTGGATATGTCCATGCGCCTGATGGGCGAGCAGTTCGTGACCGGCGAAACCATCGCCGAAGCCCTGGCCAACGCGACCAATATGGAAAGCAAAGGCTTCCGTTATTCCTACGATATGCTCGGCGAAGCGGCCCTGACCGACGCCGACGCCAAGCGCTACCTGGCCTCCTACGAGCAGGCGATCCACGCCATCGGCAAGGCCTCCCATGGCCGCGGCATTTATGAAGGCCCGGGCATTTCCATCAAACTGTCGGCCTTGCACCCACGCTATAGCCGCGCCCAGTACGAACGGGTGATGGACGAGCTGTACCCGATCCTCCTCGGCCTGACTCAACTGGCCAAGCAGTACGACATCGGCCTGAATATCGACGCCGAGGAAGCCGACCGCCTGGAGCTGTCCCTCGACCTGCTCGAGCGCCTGTGCTTCGACCCGAGCCTGGCCGGCTGGAACGGCATCGGCTTTGTTATCCAGGCCTACCAGAAGCGCTGCCCGTATGTGATCGACTATGTCATCGACCTGGCCAAGCGCAGCCGCCACCGCCTGATGATCCGCCTGGTAAAAGGCGCCTACTGGGACAGCGAGATCAAGCGCGCCCAGGTCGACGGCCTGGAAGGCTTCCCGGTCTACACCCGCAAGGTGTATACCGACGTGTCGTACATTGCCTGCGCACGCAAACTGCTGGCCGTGCCGGAAGCCATCTACCCGCAATTCGCCACCCACAACGCCCACTCGCTGTCGGCCATCTTTCAGCTCGCCGGGCAGAACTACTACCCCGGCCAGTACGAGTTCCAGTGCCTGCACGGCATGGGCGAGCCGCTTTACGAACAGGTGGTGGGCAAGGTGGCCGATGGCAAGCTGAACCGCCCGTGCCGCATCTACGCCCCGGTGGGCAGCCATGAAACGCTGCTGGCTTACCTGGTGCGTCGTCTGCTGGAAAACGGCGCCAACACCTCGTTCGTCAACCGTATCGCCGACCACAGCATCTCGATCAAGGATCTGGTGCTCGACCCGGTCGTGCAGATCGAGCAGATGGCCGCCGCCGAAGGTGGCCTGGGCCTGCCGCATCCGCGCATTGCCCTGCCGCGCGCCCTGTATGGCGAAGCACGGTTGAACTCCGAAGGCATCGACCTGGCCAACGAGCACCGCCTGGGCTCGCTGTCCTCCGCCCTGCTGAGCAGCACCAATAACCGCTATGTCGCCTTGCCGATGCTCGGTTGCGACACCCCGGCACCAAGCGCTGCCGAGGCGGTAAAAAACCCGGCGGACCAACGCGATACCGTCGGCCAGGTCAGCGAAGCCAGCGAAGCGGATATCCGCAGCGCCGTGCTCTGCGCCGTATCCAGCGGGCAGATCTGGCAAGCCACCACGCCGGGCGAACGCGCCGCCGTGCTGGACCGCGCCGCCGACCAGATGGAAGCGGAAATGCAGCAACTGATGGGCCTGCTGGTGCGTGAAGCCGGCAAGACCTTCACCAACGCCATCGCCGAAGTACGCGAGGCGGTGGATTTCCTGCGCTACTACGCCGCCCAGGCCCGCGACTTTTTCAGCAACGACAGCCACCGCCCACTGGGCCCGGTGGTGTGCATCAGCCCGTGGAACTTCCCCCTGGCGATTTTCTCCGGCCAGGTAGCGGCTGCTCTGGCCGCCGGCAATACCGTGCTGGCCAAGCCGGCCGAGCAAACCCCACTGATCGCCGCCCAGGCCGTGCGTATCCTGCTGGAAGCCGGCGTGCCGGGCGGCGCCGTGCAATTGCTGCCAGGCCGTGGCGAAACCGTGGGCGCTCGCCTGATTGCCGATGAGCGTGTGCGCGGTGTGATGTTTACCGGCTCCACCGAAGTGGCCGGCATTATCCAGCGCAATATTGCCGGGCGCCTGGATGCCCAGGGCCGCACCATTCCGCTGATTGCCGAAACCGGCGGCCTGAACACCATGATCGTCGACTCCTCGGCCCTCACCGAACAGGTGGTGGTGGACGTGGTGAGCTCGGCCTTCGACAGCGCCGGCCAGCGTTGCTCGGCCCTGCGCGTACTGTGCGTGCAGGAAGACGTGGCCGACCGCGTGATCGATATGCTCAAAGGCGCCATGGCCGAATACGCCATGGGCAACCCGGAGCGTTTGAGCACCGATATCGGCCCGGTGATCGACGCCGAAGCCAAAGCCGGTATCGAAGCCCATATCGCCGCCATGCGCGAAAAAGGCCGCAGCGTATTCCAGGCCGCCCGCGCCAAAGCGGACGAGATCAAGCGCGGCACCTTTGTAATGCCCACCCTGATCGAGCTGGACAGCTTCAGCGAGCTGCAGAAGGAAATCTTCGGCCCGGTGCTGCACGTGGTTCGCTACCAGCGCGCCAACCTCGCCACCCTGCTGGAGCAGATCAATGCCAGCGGCTACGGCCTGACCCTCGGCGTGCACACCCGTATCGACGAAACCATCGCCCAGGTGGTGAACACCGCCAAGGTCGGCAACCTGTACGTCAACCGCAATATCGTCGGCGCCGTGGTCGGCGTGCAGCCATTTGGCGGCGAAGGCCTCTCCGGCACCGGCCCGAAAGCCGGCGGCCCGCTGTATATGTACCGCCTGCTGTCCACCCGCCCGCAGGACGCCGTGGCCAAGCAACTGGCCAACCCCAGCAGCGCGCCCCAGCGCCCGGCCGAGCAGGCCAAGGCGCTGCAGGCCTTCAACGAATGGCTGGTGCAACAGGCGCCCGACGTCGCGGCCATCAGCAGCCAGTACTGCGAGTTGGCGCAAAGCGGCAGCGTGCATGTACTGCCCGGCCCGACTGGCGAGCGCAACACCTATAGCCTGCTGGCCCGTGAACACGTGCTGTGCCTGGCCGACGAGCGCAGCGACCTGCTGGTACAAATGGCCGCCGCCCTGGCCGTAGGCAGCCAGGTGCTCTGCCAGGAGCAACCGCTGGGCAAGGCGCTGTTCGATGCCCTGCCCAAAGACACCCAGAAGCGCATCACCCTGGTCAGCGACTGGAGCACCAGCAGCGCCAGCTTCGACGCCATCCTGCACCACGGCGACTCCGACCAGCTGCGTGCCGTGTGTGAACTGGCGGCACAACGCAAAGGCGCGATCATCGGCGTGCATGGCCTGAACAAAGGCGAGACGGATATTCCGTTGGAGCGGCTGCTGATCGAGCACGCGCTGAGCATCAACACCGCTGCGGCCGGCGGTAACGCATCGTTGATGACTATCGGCTAATACCGGCGAGAATCCGGAGGCGCTAGCCTCCGGTCAGAACCTACCCCGCGGCATTCTTTGCCGCACCCAGGCCCTTATTGCAAAGGCCTGACCTTGGCTACAGCGGCGCCAATCCAAGCGCTGCCTACGCCACGCGTATCGCATCCATTGCGAGGGCTACCCGCCCAGCGATACGCGCCTTCCCTAGCGCACCTCGGTGCCCCGCGCCGGCTTATCCAGCCTGTGCGGGTTTTTAGGTTTCGGTTTTACCGACCACCCCATCAACGGCTGGCAGTGGGCTGCACCTGGGCCAACTCGTTCTGCGCGTCGCGATAGGGCTTCTGCTCTGTGCGGCCCGCGCGCTCCACGCCGGCGATATAGGCTTCCAGCCCCTCCACGGAGCGCGTCTCCGGCGGAATGCCGTCCAGCTGGCGGCGCCAGTCGGCCACCTGTGTTTCCAGCAGGGCACGGTTGGAGGCCGCCGAGGTCTGCTCGG
>JBCECW010000068.1:0-10835 GCA_039207785.1 Pseudomonas sp.
ACGCCATCAGCCAGATCCAGGCCTCTACGGCCAAGCAACTGGGCATCGGCATCGAAGACGTACTGCCGCTGTCGGCCAAGCAGGCGCTGCTGGCCAAGGTGCGCAAAGACCAGGCGCTGCTCGAGCGCAGCCAGCTGGAACACCTGGAAAGCCTGCTGTGCGAGCGCATCGTTGCGCAAAAAGAGCGGCTGCTTGAAGACCGCGTGGTAAACCAGGTGCTGGCCCTGCTGCAAAACAGCCAGCACGTATTGAACCTGCGCCTGGAAAAAGTCCGCGAGCAGCAAAGCCTGCTGTCCCATCACCAGCAGGACAACGGCCAGCTGCTGTTCGAACTGACAGCCAAGACCAAGGACGACCACAGCCAGCACCATCGTCGCCTGCTCGGGCTGAAGACCAACCAGCGCCTGCTCAAGCGCCAGGGCGACCTGCTGCGCAACGCCGCCCGCTCCGAGCGCCTGGAAGACCACCTGAACAAGGTACGCAGCAACCTCACCGGCAGCTGGACCACCCTGGGCATCAACCAGGCGATCCTGCATTTCTTCCGCTCGGTGGAACACGACCTGGCCAACCTGGCGCAGGAAGTGGAAATGGCCAACAAGATGGTCTCGGCCATCTACCGCCGCCACAACGAAGAAAACCCGCTGCACGGCGTGGATGCACCGCAATTCAATGTGCGCCGCTACCAGCGCGAGTTGAAAGGCCAGCAAGACAAGGCCGACCAGTTCCGCCTGCATTTGAAAACCCTGCTGACCGAACAGCGCACCCTGACCAAACGCTTCTTCGCCACCCTGGTGCAGGAAGTGATCGGCATGCACCAGCGCCTGCGCCGCGAGGTCGAGCAGTGGGCTGCCGATGCGCTGATGCCGCTGATGCAGCACACCCTTGAGCACAAGCAACTGCTGGAAACCCATATGCTGCGGCTTAAGTCGCTGGCACAAAACACCCAGCAAGCGCGCGTGCGCAGCCAGCAGATGCTGCGCTATATCCAGGACCTGGAACTGCAACTGAGCCAGGCCAACGACATGCTGCGCACCCTGCGCCGCCCGGCGCCGATCTCGCGCCAGGGCAAAGTGGTGACGTTGCCCTCCTCAGCGCGCCAGGTGCAGGCCAGCGAGTAGAGGGTTGGCTTCGTCGCGGCAAGACCATACGCTTCGACGAAGCCATCCCTGAGACACCAAGATGGACAAGCAACACAGCTTCAATTTGATCAGCTCGCAAGATGATCCTAGCGACGCACAGTTGTCCCAACTGATGCTCCAAGTTCGCCAAGCAGTTCATCGACGGGTGGAGCGCGTAAACAGTCAGCTCGCCACCACGCTGAGTGATGCGATCACCGCCAAAAGAAACCGGCGCACATCGTCCGGCAACGACAGATAACGAGCTCTCGTAACCCTTGCAGGTTGCTTCAACAACTTGATCAAAAACTAGGAACTAAGGTTACTGCTCCGCAGTTGCCAGGGCGTTCTTGCCGCAGGGGGCAGTGCTCTTTAGACTGGCGCCTCCTTTTTGCGAGAGCAGGGTCGATGCCCACTGCCTTTCCCGACGATTCCGTTGGCCTGGTCACCCCGCAGGTCGAGCACTTTGCCGAACCGCTGGCGCTGGCCTGTGGCCGCAGCCTGGGCGACTACCAATTGGTGTACGAAACCTACGGCGAACTGAATGCCGCACGCAGCAATGCCGTGCTGATTTGCCATGCGCTATCGGGGCATCACCATGCCGCCGGCTATCACTCCGCCGAGGAGCGCAAGCCCGGCTGGTGGGACAGCTGCATCGGCCCAGGCAAGGCCATCGACACCAACCGTTTCTTTGTTGTCAGCCTGAATAACCTCGGCGGCTGCAACGGTTCCACCGGCCCGTCCAGCGTTAACGCGGCGACCGGCAAGCCTTACGGCGCCGACTTCCCGGTATTAACCGTAGAAGACTGGGTACACAGCCAGGCGCTGCTGGCCGATCGCCTGGGTATCGCCCAGTGGGCGGCAGTGGTCGGTGGCAGCCTGGGCGGTATGCAGGCCATGCAGTGGGCCATCAGCTACCCCGAGCGTATCCGCCACTGCCTGACCATTGCCTCGGCGCCCAAGCTGTCGGCACAGAACATCGCCTTCAACGAAGTGGCGCGCCAGGCCATTCTCTCGGACCCCGAGTTCCACGGCGGGCATTTCCAGGACCACAGCGTGATTCCCAAGCGCGGCCTGATGCTGGCGCGCATGGTTGGCCATATCACCTACCTGTCCGACGATGCCATGGGCGAGAAATTCGGCCGTGGGCTGAAAAGCGAAAAGCTTAACTACGACTTCCACAGCGTCGAGTTCCAGGTGGAAAGCTACCTGCGTTATCAGGGCGAGGAATTCTCCGGGCGCTTTGACGCCAACACCTACCTGCTGATGACCAAGGCCCTGGACTACTACGACCCGGCCGCCGCCCATGACGGCGACCTGGCCAAAACCCTGGCCGGGGTGAAAGCCGATTTCTGCGTGATTTCCTTTACCACCGACTGGCGTTTTTCGCCGGCGCGTTCGCGGGAAATCGTCGACGCCCTGATAGCGGCGCGCAAAAACGTCTGCTACCTGGAAGTGGATGCGCCGCAAGGCCATGACGCCTTCCTGATGCCGATCCCGCGCTACCTGCAAGCATTCAGCGGTTATATGAACCGCATCAGCCTCTGAGGATTGCCGTGAGAGCCGATCTGGAAATCATCCAAGACTGGATACCCGCTGGCAGCCGCGTGCTCGACCTGGGTTGCGGCAACGGCGAGCTGCTCGCCTGGCTGCGCGACAACAAACAGGTGAGTGGCTACGGCCTGGAAATCGACCCGGACAATATCGCCGCCTGCGTCAGCAAGGGCGTCAACGTGATCGAGCAGAACCTCGACCTGGGCCTGGATAACTTCGCCAGCAACAGCTTCGATGTGGTGGTAATGACCCAGGCGTTGCAAGCGGTGCGCTACCCGGACAAGATCCTGGAAGAAATGCTGCGCGTGGGCCGCCAATGCATCATCAGCGTGCCCAACTTCGGCCATTGGCGTTGCCGCTACTACCTGGCGCGCAACGGTCGCATGCCGGTGTCCGACTTTATGCCGTACACCTGGTACAACACGCCCAACATCCACTTCTGCACCTTCAAGGATTTCGAAGCCCTGTGCCTTGAGCGCGGGGTAAAGGTGCTCGACCGCCTGGCGGTGGACCACCTGCACCGCAACAGCCTGGCCGCCCGTGTATGGCCTAATCTGTTGGGTGAAATCGGCATCTACCGCGTCAGCGGCCCCGGCGTGCTGGAACACCGCTTCGCCGTGTAACGCGCCACCGTCTTCAGGAGAGCAATCATGCGTCGCCTCGCCCTTTTCGTCCTCGCCCTGTGCCTGGCCTTGCCCGCTGCTGCCGAGCGCAAAGCCAGCTTTGGCGAGCTGGATGTGCACTACAACGCCTTTAACTCGGGCTTTCTGCAGCCTGATATCGCCGCGGCCGCTGGCCTGGTGCGCAGCAAGACCCTGGGCGTGATCAATGTCGCCGTGCTGAAAACCGGCAAAGCCAGCAGCGCCACCGTCACCGGTACGGTCACCGACCTGCTGGGCAAGGCGCGGCCACTGGAGTTCAAGCAAGTAACCGAAAGCGGCGCGATTTATTACCTGGCGCAGTTCCCGTTCGAGCAACGTGAAGTGCTGCGCTTTAGCCTCAAGGTGCAGGTCGGCGAAGGCGCGGTGAATAGCATCGACTTCAACCAAGAATTTTTCCCGGACGACAAATGATCGACCTCAGCCAACTGGTGCTGGCCAGTCATAACGCCGGCAAACTGAAAGAGCTGCAAGCCATGCTGGGCGATGCCGTGCAGGTGCGCTCGGTGGGTGAGTTCAGCCAGATCGAACCGGAAGAGACCGGCCTGTCGTTTATCGAAAACGCCATTCTCAAAGCCCGCAATGCGGCGCGCGTGTCCGGCTTGCCGGCGCTGGCTGACGACTCGGGCCTGGCGGTAGATGCCTTGGGCGGCGCACCCGGTATTTACTCGGCGCGTTATGCCGATGGCCAGGGCGATGCCGCCAATAACGCCAAGCTGCTGCTGGCCCTGCAAGGGCTGCCGGCCGAGCAGCGCGGCGCGCAATTTGTCTGCTGCCTGGCGCTGGTAAGGCATGCTGACGACCCCTTGCCGATCATCTGCGAAGGCCTGTGGCATGGGCGCATTCTCGAGCAGGCCGAAGGCGAACATGGCTTTGGCTATGACCCGCTGTTCTGGGTGCCGGAGCGCAACTGCTCCAGCGCCGTACTGAGCCCCGCCGAGAAAAACCAGCTGAGCCATCGCGCCCGCGCCATGGCCTTGTTGCGTGAGCGCCTGGGTCTGCAATGAACGATTCTGACCGCGGGCTGATCTTTCCGCCCGCCGCTGCGCAAGGCCACAGCCTGCTTCAGCTTCCACCCCTGGCGCTGTATATCCATATCCCCTGGTGCGTGCGCAAATGCCCGTACTGCGACTTCAACTCCCACGCTGCCAGCCCGGTATTACCAGAAGCCGAGTATGTCGACGCGCTGCTGGCTGACCTGGATCGCGACCTGCCCCAGGCCTATGGCCGCGAACTGACCTCGATCTTTTTCGGCGGCGGCACGCCCAGCCTGTTCAGTGCCCAGGCGCTGGGGCGGTTGCTGGAGGGTGTGCAGCAACGCATCCGCTTTGCCAGCGATATTGAAATCACCCTGGAGGCCAATCCCGGCACCTTCGAGCAGGAGAAATTCCGCGCGTATCGGCAGTTGGGCATCAACCGGCTGTCCATCGGCGTGCAGAGTTTTCAGCAGGCCAAGCTGCAGGCGCTGGGGCGCATTCATAACGGCGATGAAGCCATGCGCGCCGCCGATATGGCCCGCAATGCCGGCTTCGATAACTTTAACCTCGACTTGATGCACGGCTTGCCGGATCAGTCGTTGGACGATGCGCTGGGCGATTTACGCCAGGCCATCGCCTTGGCGCCGACTCATTTGTCCTGGTATCAGCTGACCCTGGAACCCAACACGGTGTTCTGGAACCAGCCGCCGGTGCTGCCCGAGGACGATACCCTGTGGGATATCCAGGAAGCCGGCCAGGCGCTGTTGGCCGAGCATGGTTACGCCCAGTACGAGGTGTCGGCCTATGCCCGCGATGGCCGGCGGGCGCGGCATAACCTCAACTATTGGAGCTTTGGCGATTTCCTTGGCATCGGCGCTGGCGCGCACGCCAAGCTCAGTAGCCCCGATGGGCAGATTCTGCGCACCTGGAAAACCCGGCTGCCCAAGGATTACCTCGACCCGCAGAAAAACTTCCAGGCCGGCGCCAAGGTACTGACCGTGGACGAGTTGCCGTTCGAGTTTCTGATGAATGCCTTGCGTCTCACCGACGGCGTGCCCGCCGAGCTGTTCAGCCAGCGCACCGGCTTGCCCCTGGCCGATTTCGCCAAGGCCCGCGAGCAGGCGCAGAAACGTGGCCTGCTGGTGGCCGACCCGCAGCGCTTGGTGGCAACCCCTGAGGGTCAGTTGTTTCTCAATGATCTGTTGCAGTACTTTCTGCCCTGACCGGCCTTTCGACCTGCTCGCCCATTGCGGCTAAGGACACCAGATGGACCTGCTTCTCGACTTGATCGCCACCGTGTCACGCTGGACACGTGGCCATCTCTACGATATTTCCCTGGCGATCATGGCCACCGTCCTGGTGCTGTTTGGCCCGGGGATCAATACCTGGATCCAACAACGGATTGGCGGCCTCAACTTTATTTTCCGCACCTTGCTGTTCGTGCTGATCTGCGCGATTGGCTACGGCCTGGCGATGATCTTTCTTACGCCCTGGGTGGCCAAGGGCCTGGGTTATTTCAACAACTACACCCTGGCGCCCGTTCTGCTACTAGTCTTCTTCCTCATCGGCGTGATCGCCGACCGCAACTAGGGCCGCGCACCTCCGCTGGCGGCCGGGCGGCTGTCAGCACAGGAGCAGGCCATGAAAGCGCTCAAACATCTTTATCTGCACTTCCAGGACGGACAGCGGCTGATCCTGCGCTTCCCCGAGCAAAGCGAAGACCCGGTGGTGATTGCCCGCGGGCTGCGCAAGCAGCTGGAGTCGCCATTCCTCAGCATCGCGGTGAACGGCGACCTGCTGTTGATCCCGCGCGAAAGCATCAAGTACCTGCAAATCAGCCCGGCGCCTTCGGCGTTGCCGGAGCCGACGATTGTGGGGGCGGTGTTGGTGGATTGAACCCAAAGAAAAGGCGCCCGCAGGCGCCTTTTCTTCAACCTCACACCGCCCGATCGGTTAGTTACCCTCGCGGCGTAGCGCTTGAGGGGTGAAGTCACCTGGGCCGAGCTTGACGTTGAAGTCGTACATCATCTCGTTGTTATCCAGACCATCGGCGAAGTAGCGCTTGCCGGCGAAGTCGTAGATGGTTTCCAGGGTGCTGCCAAACATCGGCACGTCGTAATAGCTGATGGGGTGGCTTTCCTGCAGGCCGACCAGGTTGTCGTCCTTGTCATACAGGTCTACCGCCAGAATCTGCCAGCTGTCTTCGTCCAGGTAGAAACGGCGCTTGGCGTACGGGTGGCTGAAGCCTTTGCGCAGCGACGCTTCGACAATCCAGACACGGTGCAGCTCGTAGCGCAGCAACTCGGGGTTGATGCTCTTGGCCTGCAGAATGGTCTCGTAAGGAATGCCTTTCTGGTGCACGGCGTAGCTGTTGTACGGAACGAGCATTTCTTTCTTGCCCACCAGCTTCCAGTCATAGCGATCTGGTGCGCCATTGTAGGAGTCGACCATATCGGCGGTTGCCATGCCGTTGGTGTCAGGCTGCAGGGTGTCGAATGCCAGCATCGGCAGACGGCGTACGCGACGCTCGCCACGGTTGAAGCGCCAGGCCTTGCGGATCGACAGCACCTGATCGAGGGTTTCCTGAACCACCAGCGCCGAGCCGGAGAGCTTGGCCGGGGCCACTACGCTGTACTTGTAGAAGAACAGGGTGTTGTCCAGGTCCGCCGGGGTGATGCCTTCGCGGCCGTAGCGGAAGTAGATGTCACGGTCGAGCTTGAGCAGGTTGTAGGCGCCGTTGGAGAGCACCGCTGCCTGGTTGGTGACGAAGTGGATCTGCTCGCCGCGATAACGCATCACGTGGTTCCAGATCGCTTCCTGGCCACTTTGCGGAACCGGGAACGGAATACCGGCCGCCGCACCTTGCACACCGTTACCGCCGGAAATCAGTTCGGCGTTGGTGGCGTTGTAGCGGGTGGCATCGTAGATGCGCTGGGGCGCAGCGGCGCTACGGTGCGTCGGGAACACGCGCAGGTAATAGTCGGGGTTGGTTTCCAGCAGGGTTTTCAACCCGAGCGGCAATTGCGCCTGGTATTGCGCGAGGTTCTTGCTGTTGACCGTGTACTGCACCGACTCGTTGGCATAAGGGTCGGGGTGGTGCATACCGGGTTTATAGCTGGGGATAGGTTGCGCCAGGCCGCCATCCCAATCGGGAATGGTGCCGGCGGCATTACCTTTGCGTTCGCCGCCCAGTGGCGTGAGGTCGCCGTTCAGGCGGTTGGCCTGCACCGGGTCGACCTTGGCTTGCGCGTTAAGCGCACAGACCGTCAGCAGCAGTACTCCAATACTTCTCAGCACAGACTTTCTCCTTGGGGCGCCTCGATGACACGCCACCTTTATTATTTATCCAGCCAGTCTTGCGTGTTGCTGTGGTGAGGTAGCCAGCTTGTGCCGGTCTGATTTTGACAGCGGTGCAACAACTCGGTAGCCGCTAGAACCTTTAGCAGCAAGACACGGTGGCGGGCAGACGCCACCGGCCATTAGGCAATCAGTTTAGCCGTTCGAACTTGAGATCCCACACGCCATGCCCCAGGCGCTCGCCGCGGCGTTCGAATTTTGTGATCGGGCGCTCCTCCGGACGCGGTACATAGGTACCGTCCGCCGCCTGGTTCTTGTAACCAGGCGCGGCTTGCATCACTTCCAGCATGACTTCGGCATACGGCTGCCAGTCAGTGGCCATATGCAGCACACCACCGACTTTCAGCTTTTGCCGCACCAGCTCGGCGAACTCGGGCTGGACGATACGGCGCTTGTGGTGGCGGGCTTTATGCCAAGGGTCCGGGAAGAACAGCAGCAGGCGATCCAGGCTGGCATCGGCCACGCATTTCTTCAGCACTTCGATGGCGTCGCAGTCGTACACGCGCAGGTTTTTCAGCTCCTGGGTCAGCACGCCATTGAGCAACGCGCCCACGCCCGGACGGTGTACTTCCACCCCGATAAAGTCCTGCTCGGGGGCGGCGGCGGCCATCTCCAGCAGCGAGTGGCCCATGCCGAAGCCAATCTCCAGAGTGCGGGGTGCCGAGCGACCGAAGACCTGATCGAAATCGACAAAGTCGTCTGCCAATGGCAGTACGAACAGCGGTTTGCCGATATCCAGGCCGCGCTGCTGGCCCTCAGTCATGCGGCCAGCGCGCATCACGAAACTCTTGATCGCACGATGCTTGCGTTGGTCGGGCTGGGCGTCGTCTTGGGCGTCGACCGGGGTGTCTTGGGCTTCAGTCATGGTGGCTCTTACTTGATCAGACCATCCAGCGGCGAGGACGCGCTGGCATACAGTTTTTTCGGCATACGGCCGGCGAGGTAGGCCATGCGCCCGGCGACAATCGCGTGCTTCATGGCTTCGGCCATCAATACCGGGTTTTGCGCGTGGGCAATGGCGCTGTTCATCAGCACTGCCTCACAGCCTAGTTCCATCGCGATGGTGGCGTCGGACGCGGTGCCCACGCCGGCATCCACCAAAACCGGCACCTTGGCTTCTTCCAGGATGATGCGCAGGTTATAGGGGTTGCAGATGCCCAGCCCGGTGCCGATCAGGCCGGCCAGCGGCATCACGGCGATACAGCCCATCTCGGCCAATTGGCGGGCGATGATAGGGTCGTCGCTGGTGTACACCATGACATCGAAGCCATCCTTGACCAGCACTTCGGCGGCCTTGAGGGTTTCGATCACATTGGGGAACAGGGTTTTCTGGTCGGCCAGCACTTCCAGCTTCACCAGCTTGTGGCCATCAAGCAGCTCACGCGCCAGGCGGCAGGTGCGCACGGCTTCGACAGCGTCATAGCAACCAGCGGTATTGGGCAGGATGGTGTAGCGATCAGGCGAGATCACATCCAGCAGATTGGGCTCATCCGGGTTCTGGCCGATATTGGTACGGCGTACCGCCACGGTGACGATTTCGGCGCCGGACGCTTCAATGGCGCGGCGGGTTTCGTCCATGTCCTGGTATTTACCGGTGCCCACCAGCAGGCGCGATTGGTAAGTACGGCCGGCCAGCGTAAATGGCTTGTCGATACGAGATTGGCTCATCGGGAATCCTCTTCTGCTGTAGAGCTAATGCGGGGGCGGGAGGCGTTTGAAAGGCTAGCCGCCGCCGATGGCGTGTACGACTTCCAAGCTGTCGCCGTCACGTAGCACGGTCTCGCCGTGCTGGCTGCGCGGCACGATATCGAGGTTGAGCTCAACAGCAACACGCCGGCCGGTAAGGTCCAGGCGAACCAGCAGGTCCGCTACGGTCTGGCCGTCGGGCAACTCGAAAGATTCACCGTTCAACTGAATGCGCATGACAGGCGATCACACTATGAGGGGGCCGGCATTCTAGCCCCAACGTGCGCGTTGACCAAGACAAAGGCGCGCCATTCGTCTCACAATTGACGCCGCGGTCAGGTTCGCACCACTCAGACCTGCATACGCCAGGCCGCCAGGCCCAGGCAAAGCCACCCGGCAAGGAACGACAGGCCACCGAACGGCGTGATGATGCCCAGGGTGCTGATGCCGCTGAGGGTCAAGGCGTACAGGCTGCCGGAAAACAGCAGGATGCCAAGGCAAAACATCCAACCAGCAGCGGTTAACAAACGACCTGGCAGGTACACAGAAAGGATCGCAACAGCCAGCAACGCCAGCGCATGGATCAGCTGGTAATGGGTGCCGGTCTGGAACACCACTAGGTATTCCGGCGACAGCTTGTTTTTCAGGCCATGGGCGGCGAATGCGCCGAGGGCGACACCGGTAAAACCGAAAAACGCGGCGAAGATGACAAATACACGCAGCATGCAAAACTCCTCGGGGCCAGGGACATGGCGAATCAGCGCCGAGTCTACATGAGCATCAGGGCGCAACGGACCTGCGGTTGGAAGCCGCAGCGGCTAGTTCCACTCCATGGTCAGGGTAAAGGGGACGGAGAACGCGCCAGGCCGGGGGCGCCGCTGGGTGGTCTGAAAGTACCTGAAGGTAATGGTCGACTCGATGGCCAGATTACTGCCGGTGCCGCCATCGCCCTCGAGCCAATGGGGATCTGACAGGCTGGTTTGGGCGCCGCAATCGGCGTTACAGAAACGCCCCTGCACACTGCGACCCGGAAGCTCCTCGGGGTAGCGACTGGACGGCTGAAATCGCCAGCGAAGCGGCGGGGAATTCGTGCCCAGTTGCACGGGCTTGCCCTCGAGCAGGATTTGCACACCGATATCGCTATTGGGCGCAGGCATGCCGACACCCTCAAGGCCGGCATTAAAGGGGAAAGTGGCGTCAAAACTTACCGTCACTTCGGACGCGGCCCGAGCCACGCAATGAAACGCCAGGGGAACCTCCGTAGCGGCCTTGCCGATCGGACCAGACGTCGAGAAATCAGCACTGCTTACCGGCGCCAAGGGAACAACGCTGCCCGGTCGTAACGCCCGGATATCGTTAACCGCGCCAGCCGAAGGTGCATGCCCCAAATGGCAAGCAGCTCTGACAGCGGTACCGGGCACACCGGTTGGCACCGTAGCCTGAGGCCCTAATCCCAAGGCGACCTCACTGACGGAGGCAGAGTCGGG
>JBCECW010000069.1:0-10833 GCA_039207785.1 Pseudomonas sp.
GGTGTCAGCGATTTGCTTGAGCGGTGCCAGTTGGCTATCGAGCTCAGCGACTTTGCTGCGGTCGCTGCGCACGAACAGGTCGAGGCTGTCTTTGACTCGCACCAGTTCTTCGCACAGGGCGGCGACCACCGAACGCATGGCGTCGCGGTCAGGGCCGGCCAGGCGCGCGCGTTCTTCATCGACTACATCGTCGTCGGGCAGCGCTTCGTCGAGGCGGTACTGTTCCTTGAGCTGGCGGATACGCGGCGATTGCGGGCTGGACTTGGCGACGTAGAACAGCAGGTTCTTGGTCAGCTCATCCGGCGCCGGCTGGTTGATGCCGTCGGCACCTTGCTCCAGCAGGCGCTTGAGTTCCTTGTCGACCTGGCGCAGCAGGGTGCGCACGGAGCTGCCATTGAGCACGCTGCCATTGGACAGGCCTTCGACGATACCCGAGGCGATCTGCCACAGCGGGCCCAGCGGGGCGTCTTTGCACAGCACTTCCAGGCGGGCGAACACCCGGGCCATATAGCCGAGGTTGGTGCCCAGGTCCTGGTTGCGGATCACGCCGATCAGGGCCATTTGCAGCATCTGCCGCAGTTTGCGCAGCAACACCGGCAGTTCGGCGGTGCGCAGCTGGGCCAGGGAGTCGGCGGACAGCGCCGGCTGGCGCACGGTCATGTCCGGGGAGAACAGGCTGGTTTCGGACAGCAGTTTTTCGCCACGGGCCGAACGCAGGTCGTTCAGCAGTGGCAGCACCACCATCGGCAGGTCACGGCGGGCGGTCTGGATACGGTCGAGGTACACCGGCAGTTGCAGGATCGCCTGCATCAGCACTTCCAGGGCCTCACCCTGGTTGCTGACGCGGTTTTCCATCAGGGCCTGGGCCAGGTGTTCCATTTCCTCGGCGAGCAGGGCAGCACCGTAGAACTCCACCATTTGCAGAGTGCCGTGCACCTGATGCGCATAGGTCAGGCAGAAACGCATGCGTGTCGAGTCCTCGGGGTTCTCAACGAACGCCTCCAGGGCCTGACGCGCCTGTTTCAGGGTTTCTGCGATCTCGCCTTTAACCCACTCCAGGGCGACATAATCGTGCCGATCACCCATAGCAACTCCACTCATAAACCGCACGTTACCCCTTTCGGGTAAAAGCCAGCACTCGCTCGTCGGCCACCGGCTCCAGGTCCGGGTGCTGCCAACCGACCACTTCACCGACACCGACTACCAACAACCCACCTGGCGCTAAGCGTTCAGCCAGGCGGTTAAGGATTTCGCGGCGGCGCCAGCGACGAAAATAGATCAGCAAGTTCTGACAGAAAATGACATCCATGCCGGCCATCGGCGCCTTGGCCAACTCCAGCACGTTGAGCCTGGCCACGCACACACGCGCTGCCAGGCTCGGTATTACTTTCAAACGACCATCGTCCTGCGCGTCGAAGTAGCGCTCGCACAGGTCTATATCCATCTGCTCGAACTTGCGTGCGGCGTATTCCCCGTCGCGCGCCTTGCTCAAGGCATTCATGCTGATATCGGTGCCGGTTACACCGAAGTGCTCGGGCATGCCGCTATCACGCAACACCTCCGCGGCACTGATCGCCAGGGAGTAAGGTTCTTCACCACTGGAGCAACCTACGCTCCACAAGGCCCAGGGTTGTGCACCGGGCTCGGCGCGCGCCAGGCGCAACGCCAGGTATTGCTCAAGCACTTCAAACGAAGGGCGATGGCGGAAAAAACGGGTTTCTTGAACGGTCAGGCGATCCAGCAGGGTCGACCACTCCACCGCACCACGCGGACCATCGGTCACTTGCCGGTAGTAGCTGGCATAGTCCGGCACCTCCAGCTCACGCATGCGCGCGCTGAGGTTGGTCTGCAAAAAAGCCTGGCGCGTCTCGTTGATCACCACGCCGGTGCGCTCTTCGAGCAGCGCTTGCCAGTCGTGGAACTCTGCCGGGGTCATATCGACCAGGGGCTTGAGGGCCCAAGTTCCACCTGACGCCCCGCTCGGTTGCATGCCGTCTCCCTCGCTCATGGCCCAGTGGCGATGACCCTTTCAGGTCATCGCGCTCCCCTCGATCAGGCCTGGTCCGCGGCTTCTGGCAAGGTAAAACCAGAAACCGAACGACGCATCTCACTGGCCATCTTGGCCAGGTTACCAATGCTCTTGGCGGTAGCGGTGGTACCCGAGGACGTCTGCGAGGTGATCTCCTGGATCACGTTCATGGTGTTGGAGATATGGCCAGCGGAGGACGCTTGCTGGCGGGCGGCGTTGGAGATGTTCTGAATCAAGGCCGCGAGGGTCTTGGATACTTTTTCAATCTCTTCCAGGGCCACACCGGCGTCCTGGGCCAGACGTGCACCGCGCACTACTTCGGAGGTGGTTTGCTCCATGGAGATAACCGCTTCGTTGGTGTCGGTCTGAATCGTCTTAACCAGTGCCTCGATCTGCTTGGTTGCGGCCGAGGAACGTTCAGCGAGGCGTTGTACCTCGTCCGCTACCACGGCGAAGCCTCGACCGGCGTCACCGGCCATGGATGCCTGGATCGCGGCGTTCAGTGCGAGGATGTTGGTCTGGTCGGCAATGTCGTTAATCAGGCTAACGATGTCACCGATCTCCTGGGACGATTCACCGAGACGTTTAATACGCTTCGAGGTGTCCTGGATCTGTTCACGGATGTTATCCATGCCGGTGATGGTGTTGTGCACCACCTCGTTACCCTTGTTGGCGATGGCTACGGAACGTTCCGCTACCGCGGAGGATTCCGAGGCGTTCGCCGATACCTGGTCAATCGACACGGCCATTTCGTTGATCGCGGCCGAAGCCCCGGCAATCTCCTGCGCCTGGTGCTCGGATGCTTCGGCCAGGTGCATGGCCGTTGCCTGAGTTTCCTGGGCGGCGGCGGCCACCTGTACGGCTGTCAGGTTGATCGTGGCTACCAGGTCGCGCAGCTGGTCGATCGAGTAGTTGATCGAGTCAGCGATGGCGCCGGTGAAGTCTTCGGTTACGGTGGCCGCTACGGTCAAGTCACCGTCCGCGAGGTCGGCAATTTCGTCGAGCAGTCGCAGAATCGCCGCCTGGTTACGTTCGTTTTTCTCGGCGGTTTCAGCCAGTCGGCTGCGGGTGCTCTGCACCATCACCAGACCGATCAAGACGATGGAGCCAATAGCCAGCAGACCCAGCACATAACCGGCCAGGGTGTTCAGCGAACGGGCGCCCACCAGGTTCTCAAAGCCGTCGGCCAGCTTGGAAGCCTTGTCCAACAGGGTTTGCGACACGGTAAAGATGCTGCTCGCCGATTCACGAACCTGGAACAGTTCAGGCGAGGTTTCGAGAATTTCGTCTACCGAACCGGATACGAATTCGAACAGCTCGGAAATTTCAGCCAGACGCTCCAGGGCTTCCTGGTCGCTGACCTTGGTGATCTTCATGGCAGCGTTGCCTTCGATCATCGCCTTGAGTACGCGACCGAACAGGCTGGCGTCACGGCCGAACATATCGGCGGCTTGTACCGAATCTTCGTCACCGGCCAGTACCTTGTTCACCGAACCCAAGATACGTTCGGCCAACAGCGACTGGCGCTGGGCAACCGATACCTGGGCAGCGGTCGCGCCGCTTTCCAGCAGGATGTCGACCACCTCTTCGTATTCCACCTGCAGCTGCGGAATGGTTTCGGCCAGTGTGGCGGCTACCTGGTGCAGGGACAGTACGGTCTGTTCGCTGGCCAGAATGGCGTCGGCGTTTTTACGCAGGCTGTCCCAGTCTTTCTGCACGTCCGCCATTTCCGGCTGCACGGTGGCAGGTGCCGGTGGCAGGCCAGTGCTGTTGTCACCCTTGACCAGGAAGCTCCAGCGCTTTTCGAAGTCGTTGCGTGCGTCCTTCAACAGGGCGAATGCCTCTGTCTTACCGGCCGCCGCTTCCGTGGCGTTCTTCGCAATACGCTGGGACAGTACACGCAGCTCACCGGAGTGGCTGATGTATTCCTTGTCGTAGTTCGACTGGGTGTTGATGTAGGCGAAGTTGGCGAAGAGCAACACGATCGAAACGATCAGGACGATAAACAGCCCCGCGATCAATGAGCTACTACGCACTCCAGCCAATAGATTGCCTGCGTTCAATTTTTTCATTATCTGGCCCCCGCCTGGACCTACCGCACTACGTTTTCCCGTGTAACGCCAAAGGGTCGGCAAATGCCGACCCAACCTAATCAATCAGAACGCAACGTCGAGAAAGCCCGGATGCTGTGCCAGTGCGTGAGGACTGAACACAAGCCAAGGCTGTTCGCGTTGAAAAACCCCATGTATGAAGGGCTCAATAGCCGCTTCGAGCGCTGGCAGCTGCTCGGTAAAGCTGTCCACCGGGAAGTGCTGCATACCAAACACTTCGTCGACGGTCAGGCCAGCGAAAACATCCTGGTGGTCTACCACCAGCACCCGCCGCTGCTTGCGCAAGGGCGAGAGCTCGGTACCGAAGTAGCCACACATATCCATTACCGGCAGCAGGCGCCCACGCACGTTGGCCACCCCCTTGACCCAGCTTTTTACGCCGGGCAGCAGGGTGAACCGTGGTTCGTGCAGCACTTCGCCGATTTCGCCCATCGGTGCTACGAACAGGCGCTCGCCCATGCGAAAGCCGATTCCGCTCCAGGTCTGCACCACGGCCCGCTGCGACGGCAAGCCGGCAGCCAGCAGTCGACAACGCTGGTCGATCTCGAGGAGAAGCTGAAAGGGAGTCTGTACGTCCGACATGTCGGCCTGAACCTTCTAGTTTTTATGTGTGTGCCAGCGGCTTAGCCGGCCAGCACAGCATTCAAGGTTTTCAGCAGCGTGTCTTCGTCTACCGGTTTGGTCAGGTAGTCACGCGCGCCCTGGCGCTTGCCCCAAACCTTATCGGTTTCCTGGTCTTTGGTGGTGACGATAATTACCGGAATGTGATTGGTATCAGCATCTTTGGTGAGTTGACGGGTCGCCTGGAAGCCATTGAGGCCCGGCATAACGATATCCATCAACACGGCATCAGGCTTTTCCTGACGCGCCAGCGCCACGCCATCAGCGCCGTTTTCCGCCTTGAGCACCTGGTGGCCGTGCTTTTCGAGCATGGCGGTCAGCTTGTACATCTCGGTGGGAGAGTCATCAACAATCAGAATTCGAGCCATGGTGTTTCCCTATGGAAGTTGCGTCACCGCCCTAGCGGTCGAACGTCAAGATGCTTGTTCCACCGGGGTGAAATCAGGGACGTGTGCCTTGATAGCGCCGAGCAGCTCTTCCTTACTGAAAGGCTTGGTGAGGTACTGATCGGAACCCACGATACGACCCTTGGCCTTATCGAACAGGCCGTCCTTGGAGGACAACATGATTACCGGGGTGGATTTGAAAGCACTGTTATTTTTGATCAGGGCGCAGGTCTGATAACCGTCCAGGCGCGGCATCATGATGTCGACAAAAATGATGTTGGGGTGTGTGTCAGCGATCTTGGCCAACGCATCGAAACCATCGACGGCGGTAATCACTTCACAACCCACTTTTTTCAGCAGGGTTTCAGCGGTGCGACGAATCGTTTTCGAATCGTCGATGACCATGACCCTTAATCCTTCGGAATGCTGTTCCATGTTCGTCCTACCATCGCCTCGATGAGTCGTTATTTTTCTACGTTTTCAGTGCGCCTGAGGCCTACCAGCTACGGGCTGCGACCCAATCGTAGGCCTTTTTAGCACACTCTCTAGAAGCAATCTATAAGCCCCAGAAGCGTAAGGTTTTTCCTTGACCGAAGTGGTCGTCAGCGCCACCCTGGCGCCACACAGTCTAGTCGCGACACATTTCAGCTGTCGCATTCGTTTTGCGGAGGATCCACCCCCATGAGCGTACGCCTCGGCATAGTCATGGACCCGATTTCGGCCATTTCCTATAAGAAGGACAGCTCGCTGGCCATGCTCCTGGCCGCTCAGGCCCGTGGCTGGTCGCTGTTCTATATGGAGCAACACGATCTGTACCAGGTCGCTGGCGTAGCCAAGGCGCGCATGCGCCCACTCAAGGTATTCGCCGACCCGCAACACTGGTTCGAACTGGGTGATGAAGCGGACGCGCCCCTGACCGAACTGGATGTGATCCTGATGCGCAAGGATCCGCCCTTCGACATGGAGTTTGTCTACAGCACCTACCTGCTGGAGCAAGCCGAACGAGCCGGGGTATTGATCGTCAACCGCCCCCAGAGCCTGCGCGACTGCAACGAAAAGTTGTTTGCCACGCAATTCCCGCACTGCACGCCACCGACGCTGGTTAGCCGCCGCGCCGACATTTTGCGTGAGTTTGCCAAAGAGCACCGTGACATCATTCTCAAACCCTTGGACGGCATGGGCGGCACCTCGATCTTTCGCCACCGCGAAGGCGACCCGAACCTCTCGGTGATCCTGGAAACCCTGACCAACCTGGGCACCCAGCAAATCATGGCGCAGGCCTACCTGCCGGCGATCAAGGACGGCGACAAGCGCATCCTGATGATCAATGGCGAACCGGTGCCCTACTGCCTGGCGCGTATCCCGGCAGCCGGCGAAACCCGTGGCAATCTGGCCGCTGGCGGCCGCGGCGAAGCTCGCCCGTTGACCGATCGCGACCGCTGGATTGCCGCACAAGTCGGCCCGACGCTGCGTGAAAAGGGCCTGCTGTTTGTGGGCCTGGATGTGATTGGCGAGTACCTGACGGAAATCAACGTCACCAGCCCAACCTGCATCCGCGAGATCGACAACGCCTACAACACCGGCATTGGCGAGCAACTGATGGCGGCCATCGCCACCCAGCTGGACGCTCGCAAAGCCCAGTGATGCACCACGCTCGGCGCTGCGCTTCTTTTATTAAGAAGGCAGCGCCAGGCGAGACCCACAACGCAGAAATGCCAGGTGCATCCTCAAGGCGCGCAGTGCTTCATGGACTTTTCGCCGAGCCCTCGGCAGACTGCGCGGCAACCTGAATTGACCCTGTTGCGTAATGAACTCAGCCGCCCTTCCGCCAGAACTTTCTGATTACGGCGTCCGCCCTGCGGATCGGCTGGGCTTTACCCTGTTTCTGGCCGCCGTGCTGCATGCCGCGTTGATTTTTGGCGTGAGCTTTACCCTGGCGCCGCCGGGCATGATCAGCAAAACCCTGGAAATCACCCTGTCCACCTTTAAAAGCAAGGAGGCGCCGAAAGAGGCCGACTTCCTCGCCCAGGACAACCAGCAGGGCAGCGGCACCCTGGACAAGAAAGCAGCGCCGAAAACCACTGAGCAGGCGCTGTTCCAGGACAAAGAAGTCAAACGCATCACCCTGCCAACTGCCCCTGCGCCGAAAACCAAGCAGGAAGCGCCAAAAGCAGCGATCGCCACCACCGCGCCGAAGCCGCAGAAAACCCCGGTAAAGCGTGAAGAAACCAAGCCGCAGCCCGATGCCCGCCAGGCGCCCGCCTTCGACAGCGAGCAACTGTCGGCGGAGATCTCCGGCCTGGAAGCGGAGCTGGCGCAGGAACAACAGCTGTATGCCAAACGCCCGAAAATCCATCGCCTGAACGCGGCCTCGACCATGCGCGACAAAGGCGCCTGGTACAAAGACGAGTGGCGCAAAAAGGTCGAGCGCGTCGGCAACCTCAACTACCCGGACGAAGCACGCCGCCAGCGTATCTACGGCAGCTTGCGCCTGCTGGTGTCGATCAACCGCGACGGCAGCCTGTATGAAGTGCAGGTGCTGGAGTCGTCCGGCCAGCCGCTGCTGGACCAGGCAGCGCTGCGTATCGTGCGTTTGTCCGCGCCGTTTGCGCCGTTTACCGGCGACCTTTCGGATATCGACCGCCTGGAAATCATCCGCACCTGGCGCTTCGAGCGCGGCGACAAGCTGTCGAGCAAGTAACCCCCGTACGCAGCAATTACTTCACGTTGCTTGTCAGGGCCACTAACCAGCGGCCACACTACGCGCCATGAAAGACGCCAACCCCAGCTACCTGAAAAACCACTTTCTGATTGCCATGCCGCACATGGCCGATCCGAATTTCGCGCAGACCGTCACTTTCCTGATCGAGCACAACGCAGACGGCGCCATGGGCCTGGTGATCAACCGCCCCAACGGCCTGACGCTCGCCGATGTACTCGAACAACTGCGCCCCGACACCCTGCCACCAGCCATCTGCCAGAGCCTGCCGATTTTCTCCGGCGGCCCGGTGCAAACCGACCGTGGTTTTGTACTTCACCCGGCGGGCACCCAGTACCAGGCCACCGCCGAGCTGGGCGAACTGGCCGTCACCACCTCGCAAGACATTCTGTTTGCTATCGCCGACGGCCATGGCCCGCAAAAACACCTGATTGCCCTGGGCTATGCCGGCTGGGAAGCCGGGCAGCTGGAAGACGAGTTGCTGGGCAACACCTGGCTGAGCTGCCCCGCCGACAGCCATATCCTCTTCGACCTGCCGTTCGACCAGCGCCTGGCCGCCGCCGCTGCGCGCCTGGGCGTCAACCTCAGCCTGCTGACCTCACAAGCCGGGCACGCCTGATGGCCGACAAACCGTTGCGCCTGCTGCTGGGCTTCGACTACGGCACCAAGCAGATCGGCGTTGCCGTCGGCCAGGTCATCACCGGTTCGGCCCGCGAGCTCTGCGTACTCAAAGCGCAGAACGGCGTGCCGGACTGGCAGAAGGTCGAAGCCCTGGTACGCGAATGGCAGCCCGACGCCATGGTCGTCGGCCTACCCCTGAATATGGATGGCAGCCCCAGCGACATGAGCGAGCGTGCGGAAAAATTCGCCCGCCGCCTCAATGGCCGCTTCAACCTGCCGGTGCACACCCACGACGAGCGCCTGACCACCTATGCCGCCAAAGGCGAGCGCCTGCAGCAAGGCCAGCGTGGCGGTTACCGGGACAACCCCGTGGACGCCCTCGCCGCCGCCCTGCTGCTCGAAGGCTGGCTGGCCGAACACGGCGGCGCCTGAAGCTTTGCGTTTTTTGCGATTCAAGGAGAGACCATGAAGCTACCCAACCCCGCCGAACTGCTGCCGCAAATGGCCGCCGCGCTGACTGAGCACCTGGCCAAACGGGCTATCAGCGAACCGCGTTTTATCGGTATTCACACCGGTGGCGTATGGGTCGCCCAGGCGCTGCTCAAGGAGCTGGGGCGCGAGACCGAGCTGGGCGTGCTCGATGTGTCGTTCTACCGCGACGACTTCACCCAGAACGGTCTGCACCCGCAGGTACGGCCCTCGGCGTTGCCGTTTGAAATCGAAGGCCAGCACCTGGTGCTGGTGGACGACGTGTTGATGAGCGGCCGCACCATCCGCGCCGCGCTCAACGAGCTGTTCGATTACGGTCGCCCGGCCAGCGTCACCCTGGTCAACCTGCTGGATCTGAACTCGCGCGAGCTGCCGATTCGCCCCGATGTGGTGGGCGCCACCCTGTCGCTGGCGGCCAATGAGCGGGTAAAATTGCTCGGCCCCGCGCCGCTCACCCTCGAGCACCTTGTTCCCGCTGCCCACTGAGACTTCCCCGATGACGCCCACAGACGCCAAGCGCCCGCTGCAGCTCAACGACCAGGGCCAGCTGCGCCACTTTCTCTCGCTCGATGGCTTGCCTCGCGAGTTGCTCACCGAAATCCTCGACACCGCCGACTCCTTCCTCGAAGTGGGCGCCCGCGCGGTAAAAAAAGTGCCGCTGCTACGCGGCAAGACGGTGTGCAATGTGTTCTTCGAAAACTCCACGCGCACCCGCACCACCTTTGAACTAGCGGCCCAGCGACTTTCGGCGGACGTGATCACCCTGAACGTGTCGACCTCCTCCACCAGCAAGGGTGAAACCCTGCTCGACACCCTGCGCAACCTCGAAGCCATGGCCGCCGACATGTTCGTGGTGCGCCACGCCGACTCCGGCGCCGCGCACTTTATTGCCGAGCACGTGTGCCCGGAGATGGCGATCATCAACGGCGGCGACGGCCGTCACTCGCACCCGACCCAGGGCATGCTCGACATGCTCACCATCCGCCGCCACAAAGGCAGCTTCGAGAACCTCTCGGTGGCCATCGTTGGCGACATCCTGCACTCGCGGGTGGCGCGCTCCAATATGCTCGCGCTGAAAACCCTGGGCTGCCCGGATATTCGCGTGATCGGCCCGAAAACCCTGCTGCCGGTGGGCATCGAGCAGTATGGGGTGAATATCTACACCGACCTCGCCGAAGGCCTGAAGGATGTCGACGTGGTGATCATGCTGCGCCTGCAGCGTGAGCGCATGACCGGCGGCCTGCTGCCCAGCGAGGGCGAGTTCTACCGCCTTTACGGCCTGACCAGCGAACGGCTGAAACTGGCCAAGCCCGATGCCCTGGTCATGCACCCGGGGCCGATCAACCGCGGCGTGGAAATCGAGTCGGCAGTGGCCGACGGCCCGCAATCGGTGATCCTCAACCAGGTGACCTACGGCATCGCCATCCGCATGGCCGTGTTGTCCATGGCCATGAGCGGCCAGACCACGCAACGCCTGCTGAACCAAGCGGCTGAGGAGCAAAACTGATGCGTATCGAAATCCTCGGCGCTCGTGTGATCGATCCGAAAAGCGGCCTGGACAAGGTCTGCGATCTGTTTATTGCTGACGGCAAAATCGCCGGCATTGGCAGCAAGCCAGCAGGCTTTGCCGCCGACAAAAGCATCGACGCCAACGGCCTGGTCGCCAGCCCTGGCCTGGTGGACCTGAACGTCGCCCTGCGCGAGCCCGGCTACAGCCGCAAAGGCAGCATCGCCAGCGAAACCCTGGCCGCCGCCGCCGGCGGCATCACCAGCCTGTGCTGCCCGCCCTTTACCAAACCGATTCTCGACACCTCGGCGGTGGCCGAGCTGATCCTGGACCGCGCCCGCAGCGCCGGG
>JBCECW010000070.1:0-6613 GCA_039207785.1 Pseudomonas sp.
GCCCAGTCGTATTCGAACGGCACGAGCTGGTTGAGGTCGCCACGGGCGTTGATCATTTGCTTGTCGCCCACGTGTACGCGGGCGCTGGAGCCGGCCAGGTCGTCCAGGCCTTCCTGGATATCGAGGTCGTTCAGGGCGTTCTTGGCGCGCGCTACGGCGTCGGAGTCGCTGGCGTCTACGGCGCGGGCTTCCAGGGCAGCGTTACCGCCTACCTGGTTGAGCTTGTCGAGGCTCATATCGGTTACAGCAGCGTTGGTGGTAGGGGCGGCGGCGTCGGCGCCGTCCTCTTTGTCGAATTCGTCCCAGCTCAGCATGGTGTTTGCTCCCGCTTGAGGGCCGTGCGCCTTGGGCGGGCGGCCGCGATCAGTGTTCAGTCTAGTTAACTGCCCGTGCACACAAGGCGAGCTACTGACTTTCGTTTTGGCCATCCCCGGCGGTGGGTTGCTGGGGGTGGTTTGGGTTGTTCTTGGGGGAATTGTGTTGGGGGTTCCCCTCTCCCCAGCCCTCTCCCCGGAGGGGCGAGGGGGTGGTGCTTTACCGCTTTGCTTCTACTGCGATTTGAGCGCGAAGCTGAGCGAGTGGGCGCTAGGCGCCGTGTCGGTTTGCCGCAGGAGCGTACTCAAGTACGTGACTGCGGCAGGCCGGCGCGGCAACAACGCGCACGCCGCTCAGATTCGTGCGTTGCCGATCACTGGCAAGCTTCGCAATCCGGCTCGTCGATGGCGCAAGCCTTCGGCACTGGAGCTGGACCAGCAGCCGGCGCTGGCGCGGCCGATTGAGCCGGTGCTGCGCTTTGGCTTTCGCCGCCACCGCTCGACACGGCGTTCAGCTTGCCGGTGTTGATGGTGGATTTTTCGGTGCTGGTGGCGGCCAGGGCACGGAGGTAGTAGGTGGTTTTCAGGCCACGGTACCAAGCCATGCGGTAGGTCACGTCCAGTTTCTTGCCGCTGGCGCCAGCGATATAGAGGTTCAGGGACTGGGCCTGGTCGATCCACTTCTGGCGACGGCTGGCGGCGTCCACGATCCACTTGGTGTCGACTTCGAACGCGGTGGCGTAGAGGTCTTTGAGCTCCTGCGGAATACGCTCGATCTGTTGTACCGAACCGTCGTAGTACTTCAGGTCGTTGATCATTACCGAGTCCCACAGGCCGCGGTCTTTGAGGTCGCGTACCAGGTACGGGTTGATCACGGTGAATTCGCCCGAGAGGTTCGATTTCACGTACAGGTTCTGGTAGGTCGGTTCGATCGACTGCGATACGCCGGTGATGTTGGCGATGGTGGCGGTCGGTGCGATGGCCATGATGTTGGAGTTACGAATGCCTTTCTGCACACGGGCACGTACCGGCGCCCAGTCCAGGGTTTCGTTCAGGTCAACGTCGATGTACTTCTGGCCACGGGCTTCGATCAGGATCTGCTGCGAGTCGAGCGGCAGAATGCCTTTGCTCCACAGCGAACCCTGGAAGGTTTCGTAGGCGCCACGCTCATCGGCCAGGTCGCACGAGGCTTGGATGGGGTAGTAGCTGACCGCTTCCATCGAGCTGTCGGCGAACTGCACGGCCGCGTCGGAACCGTACGGAATGTGCTGCAGGTACAGGGCGTCCTGGAAGCCCATGATGCCCAGGCCCACCGGACGGTGTTTGAAGTTGGAGTTCTTCGCTTGTGGCACCGAGTAGTAGTTGATGTCGATAACGTTATCGAGCATGCGCACGGCGGTGTTCACGGTACGTTGCAGCTTGGCCAGGTCCAGCTTGCCGTCGACGATATGGTTCGGCAGGTTGATGGAGCCCAGGTTGCAAACGGCGATTTCGTCCTTGTTGGTGTTCAAGGTGATCTCGGTGCACAGGTTCGAGCTGTGAACCACGCCCACGTGCTGCTGCGGGCTGCGCAGGTTGCACGGGTCCTTGAAGGTCAGCCATGGGTGGCCGGTTTCAAACAGCATGGACAGCATCTTGCGCCACAGGTCTTTGGCCTGGATGGTCTTGAACAGCTTGATCTTGCCGCCGTACTGGGTCAGGGCTTCGTAGTACTCGTAGCGCTCTTCGAAGGCCTTGCCGGTCAGGTCGTGCAGGTCTGGCACTTCGCTTGGCGAGAACAGGGTCCATGGGCCGTCGTCGAATACGCGCTTCATGAACAGGTCTGGAATCCAGTTGGCGGTGTTCATGTCGTGGGTACGGCGACGGTCGTCACCGGTGTTTTTACGCAGCTCGATGAACTCTTCGATGTCCATGTGCCAGGTTTCCAGGTAGGCACATACCGCGCCTTTGCGCTTGCCGCCCTGGTTTACCGCTACGGCGGTGTCGTTGACCACTTTCAGGAAGGGCACAACACCCTGGGATTTGCCGTTGGTGCCTTTGATATAGGCGCCCAGCGAGCGTACTGGGGTCCAGTCGTTACCCAGGCCGCCGGCGAATTTGCTCAGCAGGGCGTTGTCGCGGATGGCGTCGTAGATGCCGCCCAGGTCGTCCGGCACGGTGGTCAGGTAGCACGAGGAGAGCTGTGCACGCAGGGTACCGGCGTTGAACAGGGTAGGGGTGGAGCTCATGTAGTCGAACGAGGACAGCAGGTTGTAGAACTCGATGGCGCGTTCTTCTTTCTGCTTCTCTTCAATCGCCAGGCCCATGGCCACGCGCATAAAGAACACTTGCGGCAGTTCGAAACGGATGCCGTCTTTATGGATGAAGTAGCGGTCGTACAGGGTTTGCAGGCCCAGGTAGGTGAACTGCTGGTCGCGCTCGTGGTTCAGCGCCTTGCCGAGTTTTTCCAGGTCGAAGTTTTTCAGCTCGGGGCTGAGCAGTTCGAACTCGACGCCTTTTTCGATATAGGCCGGCAGCGCCTTGGCGTACAGGTCGGCCATTTCGTGGTGGGTGGCGCTGGTGGCGACACCGAGGAAGCCCAGGCCTTCGGCGCGGATGTTGTCCATCAGCAGGCGCGCGGTGACGTAGGAGTAGTTCGGCTCACGCTCTACCAGGGTACGGGCGGTCATCACCAGGGCGGTGTTGACGTCGCTCTGGGCTACGCCGTCGTAGAGGTTTTTCAGGGTTTCGCGCTGGATAACGTCGCCATCGACTTCGGCCAGGCCTTCGCAGGCTTCGCGAATGATGGTGTTCAGGCGGCCCATGTCCAGCGGGGTAACGCTGCCGTCGGTGTGGGTGACGCGGATGGTCGGGTGCGGCTGGGCCGGTTCGTTGCTACGGGTGGCGCGCTCTTTGGTGCGGGCGTCGCGGTAGATCACGTAGTCGCGGGCAACCTTTTGCTCGCCGGCACGCATCAGGGCCAGTTCGACCTGGTCCTGGATTTCTTCGATATGGATGGTGCCGCCCGACGGCATGCGGCGCTTGAAGGTGGCGCTGACCTGTTCGGTCAGGCGGGCAACGGTTTCATGGATACGCGACGAGGCGGCGGCGGTGCCACCCTCAACGGCGAGAAAGGCCTTGGTGATGGCTACGGTGATCTTGTCATCGGTATAGGGCACCACGGTGCCGTTACGTTTGATCACGCGCAGTTGGCCTGGGGCGGTGGCGTTCAGGTCCTGGGTGGTATCAGGCACTTGAGGCGCTACGGCCTGCGGGTTCTCGCGAGAGAGGTCGGTCTGCATGAAAGTCTCCGTGTTCTGCATTTATCTAAGTTTGGACACTGCGTGTGGACGCCGTTCATTCCATTGTTTGTTATGTACCAGGTGTTTCTATAACCACTATTTCTACAATCCAAATGCCCTGCACGCAGTGCTAGTCACTGGCAGCAAGGTCTTACAGCAGGGTGTTTGGGTAAGGGCTCAAGCGCTTCCTTGGCTCAAAAAGTTACAGTTCGTTGGTTAAAACGTAACCACAATACCTAGTGGTGCTTGCCTGGTGGCGTTACACCGAAAGCTGGCCGTTCGTCACGCATTTTTTGGGCCAGTTTTCAAATTCGCCACCGAAGCGGCGAACGGGGAATTAAAGAACGTTAACTGCTACCGGTGGTGGCCTGCGAGGAGGCCGAGGCGTTTCATTCTAGTAGTGTCCGGTAGGCGGCCAAAACCCTACATATAGGTGTTTGGCGCGATGGGGATACAAGATAGAGCGCTGACCGACGCATTGCAAGGCGCCTGTTACACACAGCCTGTGGATAAAGCTGTGGGTTACTTTGGGGTAACTGGGCTTAGCCCGCACGGCCACTGGGATTGACCGAATTACACCACTCGTCGCTGACGAAATGGGGGTATTTGTGGGATCGGTCCTACCTGCGGGGTTTTTCACGTTAACACTATATGTTGTGTTTTTTATTGCAGCGTTGGCATGGGGTGTGCTGAGGGGCGGCGGGGTTCGGCGGTGGGCTTCACCCCCTCTCCCTAGCCCTCTCCCCCAAGGGGGCGAGGGGACTGATCGAGTACGCTGTTGGGCTCCCCTCTCCCGCCTGCGGGAGAGGGGCTGGGGGAGAGGGCAGCCGCACGAATCGTTTGATATACAATGCCGCCCCCTTACCGAGCGTTAGGAGACAGTGGTGGAGCAAGAAGCCTGGCAAATCCTTATTGTCGAAGACGACGAGCGTCTGGCCGAGCTGACGCGCGAGTACCTGGAGAGCAATGGCTTGAAGGTGGCCATCGAGTCTGACGGGGCCCAAGCCGCCGCGCGCATTCTGCGTGAGCAACCCGACCTGGTGGTGCTTGACCTCATGCTGCCGGGCGAAGACGGCCTGTCCATCTGCCGCAAGGTGCGCCCCAGCTACCACGGCCCGATCCTGATGCTCACCGCCCGCAGCGACGACATGGACCAGGTGCTCGGCCTGGAAATGGGCGCCGACGATTACGTGTGCAAACCCGTGCGCCCGCGCGTGCTGTTGGCGCGTATCCGTGCCTTGTTGCGGCGCAGCGAGGGCGGCGGCGAGCCGGTGCCTGTGGATAACCAGCGCCGCCTGGAATACGGCGTGCTGGTGATCGACAGCGCCATGCGCGAAGCCTGGCTGCGTGAACAAAGCATCGAGCTGACCAGCGCCGAATTCGACCTGCTGTGGCTGCTGGCCTCCAATGCCGGGCGCATTCTTTCCCGCGAAGAGATCTTTACCGCTCTGCGCGGCATCGAGTACGACGGCCTGGATCGCTCCATTGATGTGCGTATTTCCCGTATTCGCCCCAAAATTGGCGACGACCCCATGCACCCACGGCTGATCAAGACCGTGCGCAGCAAGGGTTACCTGTTTGTGGCCGAGGCGGCCGAAGCGCTGTCCAGTTAAGCCGTCACCCCGCGCGCCTATATAAAGAAGAGCACCGGCCATGAACTCGATTTTCCTGCGCATCTATGGCGGCATGCTGGCGGCCTTCGTGCTGGTGGCGCTGCTGGGCGTGCTGAGCCTGCACTGGCTGAACGAGGTGCGCTCGGACCAGTACCGCGAACGCCTGGCACGCGGCACCTTCAGTTTGATGACCGACAACCTGGCCACCATGACCCCCGTGGAGCGTCGCCGCGCCGTGGTGGTGTGGGGCCGCCTGCTGGGCATTCCCCTGGCGCTGGAGCCGCTGGCCGGCCAGCCCCTGGACAGCCGCGCCCGCAGCCGTCTGCTCGATGGCCAGGTGCTGGTGGAGCAAACCGGCCCGCATGCCGCCAAGGTCTACGGCCTGATGGGCGACACCGAGCAACTGGTACTGGTGGGTGAGGTGCAGCAGGTCAGCGAACAACTGGCGCGTGCCACCGTGTATCTGTTGATCGACGAGCTGATCCGTTTCCCCATCGCCGAGCAACCCAAGCGCCTGGAGGCGCTGGCCAAGGCCAAGGAGTTCGGGTTTAACCTGCGCCTGGTCAAGCCGGCCGACGCCGAGCTGGACGACGACCAGCGCCGTCGTATCGACGAAGGTGACACGGTAATGGCCCTGGGCAAGGAGGGCGATTCCATCCATGTGTTTTCCGGCGTGGCCGGCACGCCCTGGGTGCTGGAGATCGGCCCGCTGTACCAGATGAACCCCTATCCGCCGCAGCTGCTGCTGTTGATTGGTGTACTCGGCTTGAGCTTGATCGGCCTGATCGTGTACCTGCTGGTGCGCCAGCTTGAGCAGCGTCTGCTGGGCCTGGAAGAAACCGCCACGCGCATTGCCCTGGGCAAGCTGGAGTCGCGGGTGCCGGCCGGCGGCGCCGACTCGGTGGGGCGTCTGGCCGCGGCCTTTAATGCCATGGCCGAGCACTTGCAACGCTCGCTGACTATCCAGCGCGAAATGGTGCGTGCCGTCAGCCATGAGCTGCGCACCCCGGTGGCCCGTTTGCGCTTTGGCTTGGAAATGATCGGTGATGCGCAAACCGACGCCGCGCGGCGCAAATATATGGACGGCATGGACGGCGATATCCAGGACCTGGATAAGCTGGTGGACGAAATGCTCACCTACGCGCGCCTGGAGCAAGGTGCGCCGGCGCTGAATTTCCAGCCGATTGACCTCGACGCCTTGCTCGACCAGGTGATCGACGAACTGGCGCCGTTGCGCCCCAGCGTGCGGGTGGAGCGCGGCCCGAGCATTCATGCGGTGGACGGCAGCGGCGCGCTGGTGGAGGCCGAGTGGCGCTACCTGCACCGCGCCCTGCAAAACCTGGTGAGCAATGCCATGCGCCACGCCGAGTCGCGGGTGCGCTTGAGTTTCCAGGTGGGGTTAAAG
>JBCECW010000070.1:6623-8083 GCA_039207785.1 Pseudomonas sp.
CGAATGGGAGCGCCTGTTTACCCCGTTTCTGCGTTTGGACGATAGCCGCACCCGCGCCTCGGGCGGGCACGGGCTAGGGTTGTCGATTGTGCGGCGCATCATCTACTGGCACGGTGGCCGCGCGCAGATCAGCAAAAGCGAAGCCCTGGGCGGCGCCTGTTTTAGCCTGGTGTGGCCGCGCAAACAGTAGGTTGGGTTGAGTGCAGCGAAGTTTGTAGGAGCGAGCTTGCTCGCGAAGCTTTTAATTTCAGGAACCGCGCATGCCCGCCACCCCCGCGAAACCCCTGCCATACGCCGAACGCGCCCTGTTGTTCAGCCAACTGGCCGCCCTGGAAAACGCCGGCATGCCGGTGGCCTCGGCATTCAAGACCTTGCAGCTAAGCCCGGCCACGCAAAAGCGCGTCGAGCTGGCGGCGCGTCTGCTGCAACAGGGCAAGGATGTGGCCGCTGCCGGTCGGGCCAGCGCGTTGTTTTCACCGCTGGAGGTCACCCTGCTGCATGCCGCGCAGTCGGCCGGCAGCCCGGCGCGGGTGTATCAACGTCTGGCCGATAGCTACAGCCTGCGTGCCCAGCAGATCAAGACCCTGCGCTCGCGCCTGCTGATGCCCATTGGTGTGTTGCTGCTGGGCTTGCTGGTGCAGCCGCTGCCGGAACTGGTGGCCGGCACCTTAAGCCTTGGCGGCTATTGCTGGGGCGTGGCCTATCCATTGCTGGGCCTGGCCGTGGTGGGCTGGCTCGGCAAGCAATTGCTCGCTCGCCTGGAAAAACCGGCGCCGCTCGCTGCCACGGCTGCCGATGCCTGGATGCTGCAAGTGCCGCTGCTGGGCAGCGCTTATTCGCGGCGTAATACGCGGGACTACTTCGAAAGCCTGGGGCTGATGCTGGAAGCGGGCTTGCCGCTGTTCGAGGCCATGCCTAAGGCGGCAGCCACCGTCAGCAACCACGCCCTGCGCCGGCAATTTACCGCGATGCAGCAGCGGGTGCTGCACGGCGAACCCTTGGCCCGGGCCATGGCGCCGATGACCTTTATTGGCCGGCCGCAATTGATGAATCTGGTGGCGGCGGGGGAGGCCAGCGGTACCTTGCCGCAAACCTTGCTGGCCTATGCCAGCCGCGAAAGCCAGACCCTGGCGAGCGCGCAAGACAGCCTGCTGACCTGGTTGCCGCGTCTGCTTTATATAGGTGTGGCGGGGTGGATGGCCTATAGCCTGATTATTGGTGGCGGCGTGCCGCCGATGCCGGAAGGGTTGTAACGGCCGGCATCGCTCGGTGCGCGGAGCGCACCCTACGAGGCCGGCGTCGCTTCCGTAGGGTGTGCTCCGCGCACCAAGCGATTACCGCACCGCCACCGCACTCAACAACCGCCCCTCGAACTGGGCGAACTGCCCGTCCAATTCGCTACCGCTTCGCCACTCATCCGACAAATCGGTCAACAAGCGCAACCGGGCAAAGCCGTCTGA
>JBCECW010000070.1:8093-10676 GCA_039207785.1 Pseudomonas sp.
CATGCTCGAAATAAAAGCGCTTTAGCGTCAGCGGATACAGCGCTTTAAACAGGCTTTCCTTTAGCGAAAACGTCAGCGTCACCAGCAACGCCAGTTGCTCAAGGTCCAGCAGGCTGGCGCGGCGCAGTTCGGCGGGGGTGAGGATTTCACCCTGCAAGCGCTTGGCGCGGTCGGTGCTCAGCAGGTTTTCCACATCCATACCCAGCCCGCGCCAGTCGCTGCTATGGGCGACAATTGCCGCCGCCCAGTTTTTGCCATGGGTAATCGAGCCGCTGATGCCCGCCGGCCATTGCGGCGCCCGGTCGGCGCCAACGGCGGGTACAACGTCGCTGCCATTCAGACGCCATAGCGCCTCGCGGGCGCAGATCCGCCCGGCCAGAAACTCGGCCTGACGCTTGGCCACGCCGTGGGTGGGGGGGATCTGGCTTTGTTGATAATCGCCGGGCGTTACCTGCGCCGGGTCGAACCGGGTGCTGATAAAGCGCGTGTTGGCCAGCTGCTGTGGCAGGGGCCAGGCCTCGGACAGCGGGCTACAGCAGGCGGGGAGGGGATAGGTAAGCATGCCGGCATTCTGCCGTTTCACGCTGCGCCGGGCCAGCGGCGCGGGCGTTTACATTTCTTTGCACAACGGCAACAAAGCGCTACGGATTGTGCCGGCCACATTTGCCAGACTGCCGCCGCGTTTCTTCGGAACGCAGGTGAGGTTGTTGTTTGGTGTTGGCGCTTCGAGGCGCCAGGCCCAAACCTTAGTCACTGAATTTAAGTGCGGGAGCCCGTTTGGGCTCCCGTTTTTTTTTGCCCGGCGAACCGTTGGCCCCGTAGGATGGGTAGAGCGCAGCGAAACCCATCGTTACGCGAATCGATGGGTTTCGCTGCGCTCTACCCATCCTACAAATTCAGGCCCGCCATGAAACCCGAAGACCTCCTGCTGTTAGTCACCCGCGAAATGCCATACGGCAAGTACAAGGGCCGGCTGATCGCGGATTTGCCCGGGCCGTACCTCAACTGGTTTGCCCGCGAAGGTTTTCCCAAGGGCGAAATCGGCCAACTGCTGCAGTTGATGCAGGAGATCGACCATAACGGCCTCGGCGAACTGCTGACCCCGCTGCGCACAAAACCGCCGATACGCCGCTGAGCCCGCGCTTTACGCAACTTCCCCGGTTTACTTCTATGCTGCAAAAACTGCCGCGCAGCGGGCAGTTGGGGGGACATGTGCGTGGGCGCCTGGCGTCGCGCTTCATAAGGATCGTGTGGGGCACTTCGGATGCGGGACAAACGTCGCCTGTTCGTACTGGTGTGGCCTTTTATCGCCATTGTCGTGCTGCAGGCGTTGCTGGCGGGCGTGAGCCTGGAAGTGATGTCTGCCGTACGTGGCTATGTCACCGGCGAAAGCCTGTGGTCCAAGGGCCAGAAAGACGCCATCTCCTATCTCACCCTGTATGCCGACAGCTTTGATGAGGCCGATTACCAGGCCTACCAGGCCGCCATCGCCATCCCCCTGGGCGACCATGCCGCACGCCTGGCCATGGATTTGCCCAACCCCGACTACAAGGCCGCCTATGAAGGCTTTCTGCGCGGCGGCACCCACGCCGACGATATTCCCGGGCTGATCTGGCTCTACCGCGACTTCGGCTCCTTCAGTTACCTGAAACGCGCCATTGGCCACTGGCAGGTGGGTGACCGCTATGTGCTGGCCCTGCAGGCAGTGGCCGAACAGATGCACCAGGGCATCCAGGCCGGCAATACCACGTCGGCGCAGTTGCAGAACTGGAGGCAGCAAATCTACGCCATCGACAAGCAGGTTACGCCGGTGGAAAAGGCCTTTTCGCAAACCCTGGGCGAGGGCTCGCGGTTTATCCAGCGCCTGCTGCTGGGCGCCAATGTGCTGGTGGCGCTGGTGCTGATCCTGTTGGCCACCGCGCGCACGTTGAAGCTGTTGCAGCAGCGCGAGTCATTCGACCTGGCCTTGCGTACCGAGAAGGAGCGGGCGCAAACCACTCTGGCCTCGATTGGCGACGCGGTGATCCGCACCGACCCGTATGGTTGCCTGGAATATATGAACCCGGCCGCCGAAGACCTGATCCTGTGCCATATCGAGCAGGCGCGCGGCCGTACCCTGAGCACGCTGTTCCATCTGCAGGATACGGAAACCCAACTGGCCGACGCGCCGCTGCTGGAGCGCATCCTGACCGGCGAAATGGGCGGCAGTGCCCATGCCCAGCAGGTGGTACGCCTGGATGGCAGCAAGGTGGCGGTGGCCCTGGTGGGGGCGCCCATCCGTATCGGCGGGCGGGTGGCCGGTGCGGTGTTGGTGCTGCACGATATGACCCGCGAGCGCCAGTACATCGACACCCTGTCGTGGCAGGCCACCCACGACGCCCTGACCGGCCTGGCCAACCGCCGCGAATTCGAGCAACGCCTGGAAAGCGCCCTGGCCCGGCTCGATGCCCACCCCGGCCAGCATGCGCTGATGTTTCTCGACCTCGACCAATTCACGGTGGTGACTGACACCTGCGGCCACGCGGCAGGCGACCAGTTGCTGCGGCAGATTTGCGTGTTGCTGCAAGACCAGCTGCGCGACGG
>JBCECW010000071.1:0-10649 GCA_039207785.1 Pseudomonas sp.
CTCAAGATCGAGGATCAGGTTGTCGGTCACGTAACCGATACCGATGCCCGCAGTGCGGTTGGCCACGCCCATATCTACGAACGGATAGTTGCCGTTGCTGTCTTCACCGTCATCACCGTTTTCATCGCCATTGTCGTCGTTACCGTAGACAGCGCCTCTGCCGTTGCCGAACGTCTGGGTACCACCCCAACGCACACCGAGGCTCTTGTCGTAATCGACGTTAGCTTCAACGATCCGCGCCTCGATCATTACCTGACGCACCGGAATATCCAGCTGGGTAATGATGCGGCGTAGCTCATCGATACGCTCCTGGGTCAGCGTCACGATCAGGCTGTTTGTACGGTCATCAAAGATTACCGAACCACGCATATCGTCTTTCAGCGTACCTTTGGAACCTTCAGCCTCGTAAATCTTGGCAATGTCAGATGCTTTGGCGTAGTTCAGCTGAATGATGTCTTTGCGCAGCGGAGCCAGCTCAGCCACTTGCTTCTGCGACTCCAGCTCTTGACGCTCACGGGCAGCGATTTCATCGGCTGGCGCGACCATCAGTACGTTACCAATCTTGCGCTTGTCCAGACCTTTGGTTTTCAGCACCAGATCCAACGCCTGGTCCCATGGCACGTTTTGCAGGCGCAGGGTGATATTGCCCTGCACGGTGTCACTGGCTACCAGGTTGAGGTCGGTGAAGTCTGCAATCAGCTGCAGCACCGAACGCACGTCAATGTCCTGAAAGTTAAGGGAGAGCTTTTCACCGGTGTAGGCAAAGCGATCCTGCTTACGCTTATCCGACTCTTCCTTGGTCAGCGGCTTAACGCTGATAGTCAGCTTGTTGTCCGCCTGATATGCGAGGTAATCGTACATACCAGTGGGTTCAACCGTGATGATCGCCTTGTCATCTTCCTCAACTGCACTGACGAACTGAACCGGCGTAGCGAAGTCTTTAACGTCCAGACGAACACGCAGTGAGTCAGGCAGATCGGTTCTGGCAAACGCCAAACGGATTTTACCGCCCTGCTCCTGAATATCCGGGTTCACCGACGCGTCAGAAAGCTGGATAACGACATTACCCTCGCCCTGTTCACCGCGCTGGAAGTCGATATTGGAGATACTTTTGTTAACAGGGGCAAAATTCTTCTTCACCGGTGCCGCTGCTACGGTGGCTACCGGTGCCGCCACAGGTGCAGCAGAAGTGGCGCTAGCAGGAGCCGCAGCAGCGCCCTCACCTACAACCACATAAAGGTTGTTGCCTTCGGCACGGGTGCTGTAGGGAACCAGGCTGGCCAGGTTGATGATCAAACGGGTGCGGTCCTTGGCCTCGACCACGGTCACGCTACGAGCGTTACCCACACCCAGCTCGCGATTCTTGGAGCCGGTCTGGTTGCTTACACCCGGCAGGTCCAACGCGATACGCGCCGGCTGCTCGATGGTGTAGCCACGCGGGGCAGCAACCGGTTCATCGAAGGCCAATTTGAGCTCGACACGGTCGCCTGGCAATGCCGCGACATCGAGGGTTTTCAAGTTAGCGGCCAACAGAGTTGGCGACATAACCGCGACCAAAACAGATATGCAGATGCGCGATAGGGAGCTTTTCATACTCAGGTTCCGTTGTACCGACCGGTAATTGTTAGTCATCTTCCACCCCACTCCTTAAGAACGCTCTTTGAGAGAGAGGCTTCGTGGCCGTTCCAGCCAGCCACCTTCGCCATCAGGAACAATCTCAACTACATCGATTTTCGCTTCACTGATAGCAATGATGCGTCCATTGTTACGCCCCAAGTAGTCGCCCACTTTCACGCGATGCACACCGCCAGCGCCGTTGACCAGGGCATACACACCACCGTCACGGGAGATGGTGCCAACCATCTCGAACACTTCAATGTTGAAGCCTTCAAGAAATTGCTTGATGCGTGTTTCATCGGGCTTGATATCTTTCGAGCCCTTCTGACGGTTCACCAGATCGATTTTGATCGGCGGCTGAAACGGACTTCTGAGCGCAGCGGCGCTATAGGTAAATGCTTCATAAGGCTGAAACTTGGGCAGCGGCTCGATGGAGCCCTTTGGCTTGGACCGAACCTCGTCCATGTAAGCTTGCAAGTCAGCAAAATCGCCGCTGGAGTCGCAACCGGCCAGCATCGCCAGCAATACAGTACCCATTACAAATTTGGAGGCTCTCATTTCTTACCCCCTGCGACGCCAGGCGCTTTGTCCAGTCCCTTGTCGTTGTAACGATACGTTTTGGCCAGAATAGTCATCCGCAACTTGGTTGTACTGTCGGCACTGACAGGTTTGATTGCGAAATCGTGCAGAGTAACGATACGCGGCAAGCTCGCCACACCGCTGACGAAAGTCGCCAAATCATGATAGGCGCCAACCACAGAAATCTGGATCGGAAGCTCAATGTAAAACTGCTGAGTGGACTCGGGGAGAAGTTTGATTTCTTCGAACTCCAGGCCACTACCCAGACCTGTACGCGTGATGTCCTCCAACAGCCCTGGCACTTCCGTATCACTAGGCAGTTGTCGCAACAGCGCACCGAACGAGACTTCCATCTCTTTCATTTGATCTTTGTATGCTTCCAGATTAGCTGCCTGAAAAGCCTTGGCCGCAAACTGCTCCTTGAGCGTCTCCTCTTGAACGCGCTGCGCGTCCAACTGCTCCTGAAGATCCTTCAGGTGAAAGTTATACCCAAGGAACAGCACTAGAACCGCAAGGATCAGACAAGCCAGACCTTTGACAACGGCAGGCCAGGAGCCCAGGTTGTTAAGATCCAGATCGGCAAAATCGACATTGCGCAAATTTTCTAAAGAGTCAGCAAAGCTCATTTTTTGACCCCTTGTGCTTCGACCGATGGCTGCGTCTGGCGGACAGTCAGCTGAAATACGTTGGCCTGATCAACTTCGCCAGCAGTAACAGCCTTTACAGCAGTTAGGTTCGGCGCGGTCAGCCACTCTGACGCGTCAAGATTACGCATCAAATTAGAAACCCGATTGTTCGACTCCGCGGCGCCCTCAATTGCAATCAAATTGCCTTGCATGTTCAGCGAAGTGAAATAAACACCATCAGGCAATGTGCGAGCGAGCTGGTCAAACACGCGCCCAATGATCGGACGGGTGCCCTGAAGATCCTGAATAATCTTCATCCGCTCCAACCGTTGCTGGCGGCGAGCCTTCATCTCACTAATTTCTTTGATACGGGCATCTAGAACAGCGATTTCTTTACTCACGAAATCATTGCGTGCATTTTGCTGCTCGATCGCACCATTCAAATACTGGTCGCCCAGGAAAACCGCACCCGCCGCAATAGCCAACACGCCAGCCAAGGTCACCAGAAACCGCTGTTTACGTTCCTCGCGCAGCTGTTCCCGCCACGGCAGTAAGTTAATACGCGCCATTAGTCGAAACTCCTCATTGCCAGACCACAGGCAATCATCAAGGCAGGCGCATCACTTGCCAGTGCGCCCGCATTGACCTTGCCACTGAGCGCCATGTCGGCAAACGGATTGGCGACCAAGGTTTGCGTACCGATCTTCTGCTGGATCAGGCGATCCAGGTCCGGGATCGACGCGGTGCCACCAGCCAGCAGGATGTAGTCGACATCGTTGTACTGGCCTGCGGCGAAGAAGAATTGCAACGAACGGGAAACCTGCTGCACTACCGCCTCTTTGAACGGCTGCAACACTTCGGAGTCGTAGTCATCCGGAAGGCCGCCTTGCTTCTTGGCCAGACCAGCTTCTTCTACAGACAAACCGTAGCGGCGCTGGATCTCTTCCGTCAGTTGGCGACCACCGAACAGTTGTTCGCGGGTATAGATGGTGCGGCCGTTGTGCAGCACGCTGAGGGTGGTCATGGTGGCGCCGATATCGACGATGGCCACAGTCAGCTCATCGTGACCACTGCCCAGCTGGGCGGCGAGCAAACCGTAAGCGCGCTCCAGTGCGTATGCCTCGACGTCGACCACCTTGGCGGTCATGCCAGACAACGCCAGTGCTGCTTCGCGCACTTCGACGTTTTCTTTGCGGCATGCAGCCAACAGTACATCCACACGTTCTGCGTTACGCGCAGACGGCCCTTGCACTTCGAAGTCGATGGCAACTTCTTCGAGCGGATAAGGGATGTATTGGTCGGCTTCGATCTTCAGCTGGTTTTCCAGATCGTCGTCCGAAAGCCCGGCTTCCATTTCGATGGTCTTGGTGATGACAGCGGAACCGGCAACAGCGACGGCAACAGTCTTGACGCCGGTTTTGGCCTTGGCCAATACGCGCGACAGTGCCTGGCCTACACCTTCCAGTTCAGCAATGTTTTTCTCGACCACTGCGTTCGGTGGGAGCGGCTCTACAGCATAAGCCTCTACTTTGTAGCGGCTTCCTGAGCGACTCAATTCGAGGAGCTTGACCGAGGTCGAACTGATATCGATCCCCAGCAGCGTATTCGCTTTCTTATTGAAGAGCCCTAGCACGACCGATTTCCTATTGGCATCCGCGACTTACGGACTATTTATGTTTTTTCACATTAAATAACAGTCTTGACATAAGCGCAAATGGCTACCTAGCAAAAAAAGCGCTTATAATGTGAACAGTTTTTCCCTTTCGACATCGCCCTACGCTTAACTCTTTCTTTTATCTGGAAATCCAAACATTTTGATGCGCCTGCTGAAGTTCTTCTGGTGGTCCTGCGTAGCCGTTTTTTGTGGACTGTTGCTCAGTCTCTCCGGCGCTTATCTGTACCTTAGCCCCGGTTTGCCATCCGTGGATTCGCTACGCCGCATCCAGCTTCAAATCCCCCTGCGCATCTATAGCAGCGACGCCAAACTGATCGCCGAATTCGGCGAAATGCGCCGCACGCCTATTCGCTTTGCCGACATCCCGCCGAACTTCATCAAAGCCCTGCTTTCTGCCGAAGACGACAATTTTGCCAATCATTATGGCGTTGACCTCAGCAGCCTGATGCGCGCTGCCACGCAATTATTAAAAAGTGGCGGGCAAATCCAATCCGGCGGCAGCACCATCACCATGCAAGTGGCGAAGAACTTCTTCCTCACTAACGAACGCAGTTTCTCGCGCAAGATCAATGAAATACTGCTGGCATTACAAATTGAGCGTGAACTGAGCAAAGACGAAATTCTTGAGTTGTACGTCAACAAGATTTACCTCGGTAACCGTGCTTACGGTATCGAAGCAGCAGCACAGGTTTATTACGGTAAACCTATGCATGATTTGAGCCTGGGCCAGATGGCGATGATTGCCGGCCTGCCGAAAGCGCCTTCGCGCTTCAACCCGCTGGTTAACCCGCAGCGCAGCAAGGAACGTCGCGACTGGATCCTGGGCCGCATGGACAAACTGGGCAAGATCGACCAGGGCCAATACCAGACCGCCCTGGCAGAACCCATCGACGCCAGTTACCACGTTCCCACCCCAGAAGTGCAGGCGCCTTATATTGCCGAGATGGCCCGCGCGGAAATGGTCGGGCGCTACGGCAGCGAGGCGTACACCGAAGGTTTCCACGTTACGACTACAGTTCCGAGCAATCTTCAGGACGCAGCCAACGAAGCGGTGCGCAGCGGCCTGATCAGTTATGACCAGCGTCACGGCTACCGCGGCCCGGAAACCCGCCTGCCCGGCATGACCCGTGAAGCCTGGCAGACCGAGCTGGCCAAACAGAAAGTCCAGAATGGCATCGAGCCCGCCGTCGTCACCCAAGTGCTGAAAAGCGGAATCATGGTGCTGACCCGCAACGGCCAGGAAGAAACTGTCAGCTGGGAAACCATGAAGTGGGCGCGCCCCTTCCTCAACACCAACAGCCTCGGCCCACGCCCGCAGAAACCGGACGACGTGGTGCAGGTTGGCGACCTGATTCGGGTGCTGCGCCAGGAAGATGGCAACCTGGCTTTCAGCCAAGTCCCAGCCGCCCAGGGCGCACTGGTATCACTGGACCCGAAAAACGGCGCCATCCGCGCCCTGGTCGGCGGCTTCTCGTTCGAGCAAAGCAACTACAACCGCGCCACCCAGGCTAAACGCCAGCCAGGCTCCAGCTTCAAGCCCTTCATCTATAGCGCGGCACTGGACAAGGGCTATACCGCCGCCACCCTGGTCAACGACGCACCGATTGTTTTCACTGACGACAACCTTGACCAGGTCTGGCGCCCGAAAAACGATACCAATACCTTCCTCGGCCCGATCCGCCTGCGCGAAGCGTTGTACAAGTCGCGCAACCTGGTTTCGATCCGTCTGCTGCAGGCCATTGGCATCGACTATGCCCTGGACTACGTCAGCCGTTTCGGCTTCAACAAGCAGGACCTGCCGCGCAACCTGTCCATGGCACTGGGCACCGCCAACCTCACGCCGGTAGAAATCGCCGGCGGCTGGAGCACCTTTGCCAACGGCGGCTATAAAGTGCAGCCGTACCTGATCCAGAGTATTCACAGCCGCAATGGCGACGCACTGTATGTCGCCAATCCGCCGAGCGCCCCGGGCGAAAACGATGACCAACCGGCCAGCGTCGTCGACCCCGCCGCCATCGCCGAAAACCTGCCTGCTACCACCAGCACGGCGCCTACGCCTGCGGTGGCCGAGCGTATCGTCGATGCCCGCACCACCTATATCCTCACCAGCATGTTGCAGGACGTGATCAAGCGCGGCACCGGTCGCCGCGCACTGGCCATGGGCCGTAGCGACATCGCCGGCAAGACCGGTACCACCAACGAGTCGAAAGACAGCTGGTTCTCCGGCTTTAACGCCGACTATATGACCACGGTCTGGACCGGCTTCGACCAGCCGGAAAGCCTCGGCAGCCACGAGTTCGGCGGCACCGTCGCCCTGCCGATCTGGATGAGCTATATGAGCGCAGCGCTAAAAGACAAACCGGCGCATATGCTCCCCGAACCGCCCGGCCTGCTGACCCTGCGTATTGATCCGGTCAGCGGCCGCGCCGCCTCGCCAGGTACGCCGAACGCCTACTTCGAAGTGTTCAAGAACGAAGACTCGCCGCCACCCATGAACGAGCTCGACCCAGGCACCAGCGCCCCCGGTAGCCCGCTGCCAGCCGACGACGCCGCGCCTATCGACCTGTTCTAACGCTCGCCCTGTAGGTGCCAGCTTGCTGGCGAAACGTTGTCGGCCCATTCGCCAGCAAGCTGGCTCCTACAGAGATCAACGGCGCTACATAGAACCCATAAAAAAGCCCCGCTAATGCGGGGCTTTTTTATTTACAGCTGGTGCTTAGCCGTTGAACACATCTTCAACGGAAGTCAGCGGGTAGTGCTTCGGATACGGCAGGGTCGCCACACCGCTTTCGATCGCCGCCTTGGCCACGGCATCGGCGACCACGTTGATCAGGCGAACATCCATCGGTTTAGGGATGATGTACTCGCGACCGAACGACAGTGCCGCGCCGCCATAGGCGTCACAGACTTCCTTGGGCACCGGCAGCTTGGCCAGTTCACGCAGGGCGACTGCCGCTGCGATCTTCATCTCTTCATTAATACGGGTTGCGCGAACATCCAGCGCGCCGCGGAAGATAAACGGGAAACCCAGTACGTTGTTGACCTGGTTCGGGTAGTCCGAACGGCCGGTGGCCATGATCACGTCGCTGCGAGTGGCGTGAGCAAGTTCCGGTTTGATTTCCGGATCAGGGTTCGAGCAGGCGAACACGATCGGGTTCGGCGCCATACGCAGCAGGTTTTCCGGGCTCAGCAGGTTGGCACCCGACAGACCGACAAACACATCAGCCCCTTCCAGCGCATCAGCCAGGGTGCGCTTGTCGGTTTCAGTGGCGAACACTGCCTTGTACTGGTTCAGGTCGGTACGGCCAGCATGGATCACACCCTGGCGGTCGATCATATAAATGTTCTCGACCTTGGCACCCATGCTCACCAGCAGCTTCATGCAGGAGATCGCAGCGGCACCGGCGCCGAGGCAGACGATCTTGGCTTCTGGCAGGGTTTTGCCAACGATTTCCAGCGCGTTGAGCATACCGGCCGCGGTCACGATGGCGGTGCCGTGCTGGTCGTCGTGGAATACCGGGATATCGCACTGCTCGATCAGCGCGCGCTCGATTTCAAAGCACTCGGGCGCCTTGATGTCTTCCAGGTTGATACCACCGAAGGTGATGGAAATGCGCTTGACGGTGTCGATAAAGGCCTGCGGGCTTTCGGAGTCGACTTCGATATCGAATACATCGATGCCAGCGAAGCGCTTGAACAGTACGCCTTTGCCTTCCATGACCGGCTTGGAGGCCAGCGGGCCGAGGTCACCCAGGCCGAGGATGGCGGTACCGTCGGAAATCACTGCAACCAGATTGCCTTTGCCGGTGTATTTGTACGCCAGCTCAGGGTCGCGGGCGATTTCACGCACCGGCTCGGCAACGCCTGGGCTATAGGCCAGGGACAGGTCGCGCGCGGTGGAAGTAGGTTTGGTCAGCTCGACACTCAGCTTCCCCGGACGAGGATTGGCGTGGTACTCGAGAGCGGCAGTTTTCAAATCAGACATGGTGGCATTTCCGCTTTTTTATGCTGTTAAACAGACAGACGCAGCGAGGATACGCAAGATGCCCGACACGAACAAGACTAGCCAGTCATGCCTGTCAAGGGCTCTAGCGTACGACTTTAAGCCAATCCCCGGGACGGGGCTCGCCGCTTGGATATAGATGATTGAGTAGGCGCAGACGGGACTCGGCGTCACCGGGCAGCGTACTGCCCTGAGCTAGCTTGGTCATGGTTTGCGCGCTTGTGGCACGCACCAGTTGCAGCCGGAGAGGTTGCGCTAGCTTACGCTCCTCCGCCCTCAGAGGTCGAAAACTATTGATCACTTTGAGGAAATTTTCGTCTTCGCTTTCCAGCGACGCCGGCGCCTTGACGCTGGCAATAAACACATACGCCGAATCGCCCTTGTAGATCACCGCCACGCGCTTGGCCGGCCGCCCAGGAATCACGGCGGTGTAGCCCGACAACCCGGCCTGCTGCAACTCGCGCTCGTCGGCCAGGCGGCCGGAAACCTTGGAGCGGATAAATTGCTGCGGCGTCTGCCCCGCCTTTACCTTTTCCAGCACCACCGCCACAAAGGCGTTCTGGTCGGCCGTATGGGCAATCACCGCATCCGGGCGGTTGAGCAGCTCCCAGCCAGGCGGGGCGCTAAAGGTGAAATCCAGCTCGCCATGGTAGAACTGCTGGCCACGGCGAATACCGGTGGACTCGGAATCACCATAGGGCAGCCCGTCCAGGAGCTGGAGAAACCCATCGCGGTTGACCTCCTGCTGGCCGGTGGCCAACGCCCGCGCGGGGCCCATGACCTCCTGCAGGCGCTGATCGTTGCCCGGGTGCGTGTCGAACACGCCGTGGTAACTGGACGTGGGCTCGGGCTTGCCGGCTTTTCTCGCCTCATCACGGGCAAAGTCGTCCTGGCTTTTCAGCACTTCAACCACCTGGATCATCGCCTGCGGGTCATAACCGGCGCGGGCCAGGTACTGGGCGCCCAGGCCGTCAGCCTGCAGCTCCATATCCCGCCCATAACCGCGTACAAAGGCCGAACCCAAGGCACCGGTGATATCGCCTGCCGCCCCTACGCCCGTGCCAATCGCCACCGCCTGGCCGAGGATACCCCAGGCCTGCGACTGGCTCTGCTGCTGCACGCTATGGCGGGCCGTGACGTGCCCCACCTCATGGCCGAGCACGGCGGCCAGCTCCGCCTCGGAGCTCAGGTAGGCCAGCAAGCCACGGTGGATATAGATGTAGCCGCCGGGCAATGCGAAGGCATTGATATCCGGGCTGTCGATAACGGTGAAGTGGTAGGTCAGGTTGCTGCGATGGCTGTGGCTGGCGACACGCTCGCCAACCTGCTGCACATAGGCCTGGAGCTTTTCATCGGGGTAACGCGGGTATTGCTTGGCGATCTCCTGGCTGTACTGGCGCCCCATCGCCAGCTCCTGGCTTTCGCTCATCATCACGAAATTGCTTTCGCCGGTGGCGGGGTTCTGCGCACAGCCCTGCATCAGCAACAGGGCAATCAACACGCCGAGCAAGCGAATCATCATGGCTGCACCTCCAGCATCGCCGGATGGGTGAGCGGCAGCATCCAGCGGGCCTGGCCGGCGGCTTGCTGGCCGCGCCGCGCGCGATCAATCACCCAACCGCGCGCCTCCACAGTGCGACCGCTCAAGGCACGCAGCGCCGCACGGTCAAATGCCGGCAGCGCCTTGTTGGCCACCTGCAGCACCAGCGGGCCCTCCAACTGCAGCCAGATACCACCGCGATTCTGTTCCACGCTTATGACCCGTCCCTGAACCAATGCAAAACCACTGTCGTTAATCTGCGCCGCGGCAAGTGTCGGCGCCTGTGTCCACACGCCAAGGCGGGCTTGGCGTGCGCTGTGCTCGGCGGCCTGCTGGCATGCCAGCAATGCCACGTTTGGCGCGATGGCCACCTGAAAGCCCAGCCCTTCGGCAAGCAACTGCGCTTCGAGGTTCTGTCCTGAAGCAGCATAGACATGCGCCAAGGTGCGGCCGTAATGATCCTTGGCCTGGCGTCCGACCTGCAGCGCCACCTGCCCTGCATTCTGCGCCACCAGCGCCTGCAAGCGGCGCTTGGCTTGCTTGGCATAGGGTTGCGCGGACCGGCCCTTGTGCGCGGTCTCCGGCGCATTGATGCCGATCAGGCGCACG
>JBCECW010000072.1:0-10604 GCA_039207785.1 Pseudomonas sp.
CCATCGACCTGGATAACCTCTACCTGCGCCCCTGCGCGGAAAGCCTGGCGCTGGCGGACTACCAGCGCCTGTTCGCCCAACTGCCTGCGGCCAACCAGCAAGCCGTGCGCGAACGCTGGGGCGCACCAGAGCAAGACCCGATGTTCCGCAGCGGCCGCATGATGATCGCCGGCCTGCGCTATGGCCTGACCTTTGTCGGTATCCAACCGGCGCGCGGCTACCAGCTGGACGCCAGCGCCGTGTACCACGACCCCGACCTGGTGCCGCCCCACGGCTATCTCGCGTTCTACTTCTGGCTACGCGACACCTTTGCCATAAACGCCGTGGTGCACGTGGGCAAGCACGGCAACCTGGAATGGCTGCCGGGCAAAAGCGTCGGGCTGTCCGCCGAATGTTGGCCGGACGCCATTCTCGGCCCCACGCCCAACGTCTACCCCTTTATCGTTAACGACCCCGGCGAAGGCGCGCAGGCCAAGCGCCGCACCCAGGCGGTGATCATCGACCACCTGATGCCGCCGCTGACCCGCGCCGAAAGCTACGGCCCGCTGCGCGATATCGAGCGCCTGGCCGACGAGTACTACGACGCCTCGCTGCTGGATGAGCGCCGTGCCCTGGAACTGCGCGGCGAGATCCTTGAGCTGGTGCGCGCCACCCAGCTGGACCGCGAACTGCAACTGCAGATCAACGACGACCCCAACTCCTGGCTGCCCCAGCTGGATGCCTACCTGTGCGATCTGAAGGAATCGCAGATTCGCGATGGCCTGCATGTATTCGGCGAGTCGCCGAGCGGGCGCCTGCGCCTGGATACCCTGCTGGCCCTTTTACGGATTCCCCGTGGCGACGGGCGCGGCGCCAATGCCAGCCTGCTGCAAGCCATGGCCAAGGATCTGCAGCTGGGCTTTAACCCGCTTAATTGCGAAATGGCCGCTGCGTGGGAAGGTACGCGCCCCGAGGTGTTACAGCTCGTCAGCGATGCCAGCTGGCGCACCCAAGGCGACACCCGCGAACGCCTGGAGCTGTATGCCGGGCAGTTGATCGAAGCCGTACTACACGGCACCGAACCCGTCTGCGGTGAACACACCCGCGCGGTGCTCGACGCATTAATCCAGCAAGTAGCGCCCACCCTGGACGCCTGCGGCCCAGCCGAAATGCACGGCTTGCTCGCCGCCCTGCGTGGTGCTTTTGTGCCCGCCGGCCCCAGCGGCGCACCGAGTCGCGGGCGCCTGGACGTGCTGCCTACCGGGCGCAATTTCTATTCCGTGGATGTGCGCAACCTGCCCACCCCCACGGCCTGGCGTATCGGTTTCCAGTCGGCCAACCTGCTGCTCGAACGCCATCTGCAAGACCATGGCGACCACCTGCGCCAACTCGGCCTGTCGGTGTGGGGCACCGCCACCATGCGCACCGGCGGCGACGATCTGGCCCAGGCCATGGCGCTGATGGGTGTGCGCCCGGTGTGGCAGGCCGGTAGCCAGCGCGTGGAAGACTTCGAGATTCTGCCGCTGACCCTGCTCGACCGTCCGCGGGTGGATGTAACGCTGCGCGTCTCGGGGTTTTTCCGCGATGCCTTCAGCAATCTGATCCGTCTGTTCGATGCCGCCGTGCAGGCGGTGGCCGAGCTGGACGAACCTGCCGACATGAACCCCCTGGCCGCCCGTGTACGCCAGGATCGCCAGCAACTGGAAAGCCAGGGCATGGCCGCCGACCAGGCACGCCGTGAAGCCGGCTGGCGGGTGTTTGGCAGCAAGCCTGGGGCCTATGGCGCCGGCATCCAGAACGCCATCGAGGAACGCCTGTGGCAAACCCGGGCCGACCTGGCCGAGGTCTACCTGAACTGGGGCAGCTACGCCTACGGCGCTGGCGATGCCGGCACGCCGGCGCGCGAACAGTTTGTCCAGCGCCTGGAGCGCTTGCAGGCGGTGCTGCATAACCAGGACAACCGCGAGCACGACATTCTCGACTCCAACGATTACTACCAATTCCAGGGCGGCATGCTCGCCGCCGTGGAAACCCTGCGCGGCAGCTCGGTGGCCAGTTACCACGGCGACCATAGCCAGCCGGATAACCCGCGTATTCGCACGCTCAAGGAAGAACTCAACCGCGTGGTGCGTGCCCGTGCGGCCAACCCCAAGTGGATCGAAGGCATGAAGCGCCATGGCTACAAGGGCGCCTTCGAGCTGGCCGCCACCGTGGACTATCTGTGCGCCTTCGATGCCACCAGCGAGCTGATCGACGACCACCAATACCAGTTGCTCACCGATGCCTACTTGCTGGACAAAGACACCCGCGACTTTATTCAGCAGCACAACCCCGGCGCCCTGCGCGATATCACCGAGCGCCTGCTGGAAGCCCAGCAGCGCGGCCTGTGGCAAGCACCGGGGGCGTACCGCGAAGCACTGGAAAACCTGTTGATCGACAGTGAAGAATCCTGACTACCCTCAGCCATAGCCCCAGACAGAGCCTTGCCCATGACCGTCCAATTCCCCCTCGCCGCCGTCGTTGCCGCTGACTCGCTAAAACTGGCGCTATGCCTGGCAGCCATCGACCCGGCCATTGGCGGCGTGCTGATCGAGGGCCCGCGCGGCATGGCCAAGTCCACCCTGGCGCGCGGGGTGGCGCAGCTGCTGCCGGGCGGGCAGTTTGTCACCCTGCCGCTGGGCGCGAGCGAGGAACGCATTGTCGGCACCCTCGACCTGGATGCCGCCCTGGGCGAAGGCCGGGCGCAGTTCTCCCCCGGGCTGTTGGCCAAGGCCGATGGCGGGGTGTTGTATGTGGACGAGGTCAACCTGCTGCCCGACCACCTGGTGGATTTGCTGCTGGATGTGGCCGCCAGCGGTATCAACCATATCGAGCGCGACGGTATTTCCCATCAGCACGCCGCACGCTTTGTGCTGATCGGCACCATGAACCCGGAAGAAGGCCAGCTGCGCCCGCAACTGCTGGATCGCTTTGGCTTGAAGGTGCTGCTCGACGCCCAGCCACAACCGGCTGAGCGCGCCGAGATCGTGCGCCGCCGCCTGGCCTTCGATGCCGACCCGCAGGCCTTTGTGCAGCGCTGGCAGGCGCCGCAACAGGCTCTGCGCGAACGCTGCCTGGCGGCCCGTGAGCAGGTCGCACAGATCGCCCTGGACGATGCCAGCGTCAACGAGATTGCCGAGCGCTGCTATGCCGCCGGGGTGGATGGCTTGCGCGCCGACCTGGTCTGGCTGCGTGCTGCTCGCGCCCATGCCGCGTGGCGGGGTGCCGCGCAGATCAGCCGTGAAGATATCGACGCCGTCGAAGCCTTTGCCTTGGAACACCGTCGTCGCCATACGCCGCAACCGCCAGCCCAGGCGCCGCAATCACCGCCGCCATCAGCGGGCAGCCACAGCACAGCCAGCGGGGAAGGCCAATGGGGCGAACTGCCGGCGCAGGCCATGCCCACCGGAGCCGCCCGCGAGCTGCCACGCTGGCCAAAAAAGCCCTGAGCATCCGCCCGCGACAGGTCACTGGCGCGGATGCCCGACCCCGACCCGGCGCCCTTGGGGGTGGCCGCCAAGGTGCCAGCCGCAGCGGCCAGACGGGCGCCATCGACTGGCTCTCCACCCTGCTGCGCGGCCGCCCGAAGCGCGCCAGCGAACTGCTGCGCAAACCCCGTAGCCAGCGCCCCGGCGAACTCTGGCTGCTGGTCGTGGACGCCTCGGCCTCCACCCGCCGCCATGGTGCCCTGAGCCAGGCCAAAGGCCTGCTGGCCACGGTGCTGCAACAGGCCTATCAACAGCGGGCGCGGGTGGCCGTGGTGCAAGCCACCGGCCTGCACACGCAGTGGCCGTTCCAGGGGCAGAAAAGCTCGCCGGCGATGCACAGCTGGCTAAGCGAATTAGGGGCTGGAGGCGGTACGCCGCTGATTGAAGGCTTGGCACAAACCCATGAGTGGCTGGTACAGCGCCAGCGCCGCAGACCGGGGGAGCAACAACGTGTGTTGGTGCTGACCGACGGACGCTTGCGCGATTGGCCCACACGGGCTCCGCTGCCCTGCCCGGCGCTATTGGTGGATATCGAAAGCGGCCCCATCCGCCTGGGCCGCGCCCGCCAACTGGCCGAGCAACTGGGCGCCGATTACCGTCTTATCGAAGACCTGGTGCGCGGAGCGCACCCTACGGTTTAGGCGTATCAGAGGTGAGTTCGGTTCGACGCGGTATCGTAGGGTGCGCTCCGCGCACCATCAGCGCAGGCGGCTTATTCGTAGACGGTAACGCGGTTACGGCCATCTTCCTTGGAGGCGTAGAGCGCTTCGTCCGCCCAGCGAATCCATTCTTCGTGGTGGTCGCAGGTAATGGATAGATCGGCCACGCCCAGGCTGATGGTCATGCGCAGAATTTCGCCGGCGTGCTCGATCTTTAGCGCCGCCACATGCTGGCGCAGGCGCTCGGCAAATACCCGGCCGCCTTCCTTGGTGGTGTCGGGCAGCAGGATTACAAACTCTTCGCCGCCATAACGGCCGGATACGTCCATATCGCGGGTCAGGGTGCGGATCGCGTCGGCCACGCGCTGGATCGCCTTGTCGCCGGCCTGGTGGCCATAGGTATCGTTGATGCGTTTGAAATGGTCGATATCGAGCATGATCAGCGTCGCCGTGCTGTCGTAGCGGCGATGGCGGGCATGTTCTTTCTGCAGGCTTTCTTCCCAGTAGCCGCGGTTATACAGGCCGGTCAGGCGGTCGGTGCTGGACAGCTTGAGCAGCTCGGCGTTGGCCGACAGCAATTGCCGACGGTTGTTGGCCACGTCGGTCACGTCGTAGATCACCAGGCAGATATGGCCGCTGTTGCCGGTCACCGAGCGCAGCGGAAACAGTGTGGTGTTCTGGTACATAAAGTCTTCGCGGCCGGTGATCGGCTGGTAGTTCTTGAAGCGCAGCAGATAGGGCCGTTGCTCCCATACGGTAAAGGCCGGTGTACCGAGGGCCGCCACGCCTTCGACCTTTTTGCGGAACCACTTGCTGTCCACTTCCGGGAACAGCTCGAAGAACGAGGCGCCATTGGCCGCGCCCGGCTGGATACCGGAGCGGTTTTCCATAAAGGTGTTCCACACCAGCACCCGGTAGTCCTCGTCGAACACCACCACGCCCACGTCGATGCTCTGCACAATCGCCAGCAGGCCGTGGAATTCGTTGAGGTCGATACGCTCGTTCATGGCTAGTTCATCAGGTGTGCGAGTTTGTGGTTCAGCAACTGCACCGAGTCTTCACTGAACAGCATCAACAGGTCGAAGTGAATATCGTGGCCTTCGAGGCTGTAGCTGATTTCCACTGCCAGGGTCTTCTGGTTGCGCCGGCTGTTCACCTGGATCAGCTCGTCGATGGCCAGGTGCTCACCCAGAATCTGCGGATGGCTTTGCGAGAACACCACATCGATCTGCTCGGCAATCCCGGACAGGCAGGCGCCAATCAGCAGGGTGGACAGGTCCAGGAGCATTTCCAGGTCACCGCCGTCGTTGGCATCGCGGTGCAGCAGGGTCGCCATATCGGCGATTTCCGAGTCATGGAAAATCAGCAGCGCCTCACCGGCAATGCCGCTGCCGATATAGCCCTGGCAGATGGCGGTCAGACGCTCGTCGCCGCGCTGCACATCGGCCAGGGCCATATGCAGTTCGCCCACTTCCAAGAGGTTGACGTTGGGCACCGGCAGTTGCACAAACACATCCAGCACCCGCGCCAGCATGGCGCCGGCACGGCCGATGGCAACGTTGACGGTTTCCTGCAGGGCATCGCGAAAACTGCTCGGGCCATCAACCGCCGGGGCGTTGGCGGCGACGTCTTGCGGCGGCACGGCCAGCAGGCCATGGGTGTGCAGGGTGTGGCGAAATTCGTCGGGGTCGAAGGGTTTGCGCAGAAACGCCAGGGCGCCCAGCTCCAGCACACGGCGCTTGGCTTCTTCCTGCACATCAGCGGAGATCACGATGATATGCGCGTCCAACCCTTCCTCGCGCACCGCGTTGAGCACCTGGTAGCCATCCATCACCGGCATGGTCAGGTCCAGCAGCACCACCTTGCCCAGGCCACCGCGAATGGCCTCCAGGCAGGCCTTGCCGTTATCCACTTCGGTGGCCGACACCGCCCATTCAGGCGGCAGCGCACGCAGCAGCTGCTTGCGCACCATGCTTGAGTCGTCACAGACCAGTAGTGGGATAGAGGGCATTGCGGGGTTTCTCTTCGCGCTCGTACTACGCCGAAATCAGCCAATCGAGAACAAGGTGTCGATAATGGCTCAATGATGGCAATTGCGTCCACGGCAAAATGATGGCAAGTACCGCGCCACAACGGCGATGGAGGCGAATTTAGCGAGAAAACCCTGGCTATTCGGTCAAGGTCAAAATGGCCTTGGCGGCGGTTACGCTGCCAGGGTTGCCCTGCATGGTGGCACTGATGCCCTGCAATCGCGCCGCCAGCGCCTCGTCCGCGAGCAAGTGGCGCAGTGCCTCGGGCAATGCCGCCAAGGGTTCGGCAAAGCGCGGCAGGTAGCTGCCAACCCCCACTTCTTCGGCGCGCCGGGCGTTGTCGTGGCCGTCCCAGCAGTAGGGAATAACCACCGACGGCAGGCCGAAATACAGCGCCTCGCAAAAGCTGTTATTACCGCCGTGATGCACGAACAGCCTGCATTCGCGCAGGACGGCGGGCTGCGGGAACCAGCTGTCGAGGTAGACGTTATCCGGCACGCTGTCGTACATCTCGCGGTAGGCGCCGACGTTGATCAGGAAGCGATAGGGCAAGCCCGCCACGGTGGCGATCAGGCGCTTCATCATCTGCACATCGGCGGCCCCCAGGCTGCCGAAACTCACATAGATCAGCGGTGCCTGGTTATGCGCCGGAAACTCCGGCACCACATAGGGCGCCTCGGTACGCACACAGCCGTCGAGGTAGACGTAACGGTCGACTGTCAACGGCTGTTCACGGTTGTAACGAACCGGGGTGGGCGACAGCAGCAGGTTCAAATACGGCGAGTCTTCGAGAAATTGCCCCGGCGGGTGCAGCGGGTGCTGGCAGCTTTCCAGAAAGCGCGAAAAGCGTGCATGGGCCGGTGCCACGGCGGCGTTATAGCGGCTGACAAACGCCTGCCGCGCCGCCGTATCACTGGCCGCGCAACCGGACAGATAGGGCGGCACCGCCGCATCGGGCAACTCGGTTTCGGCGCACGAGACCATGCGCACCCACGGGCAACCGGCATTGCTGATGGCCGGGAAGGTCACCACGTTATCCAGCACGATCACATCCGGGCGCAAACGGGCGAGCAGTTGCTGCAAAGGTTTTTCCGCGTCGATGGCGGTGTCGATGATCGCTTCCCAGGCGGGCGCCACGTAGCTGTCGATCTGCTGCAGGGGCGTTTGATCGAAGTAGGGAATGTTCTTTTCGATAAAGGTTTCCCAGTAGTGCTGCTGCTCGGCGGCGGACAGCTTGGTCTGGGTGGGAATCGGAAACTCGGCGAAACCGTACTCGGCAAAGATCCCCTGGAAATGCCCATGGCAAATAAACACCGGCTTGGCGCCCATGCCCTTGAGCACCTGGGCAATGCCAATGCAATTGAGCGCGGCGCCAAAGCTGGCTTCAGGGAAAAAGGCGATAAGGGGTTCTTTGGGCATTCAGGTGCATTCCACGCAGCGGCGACGCCGTACTGGTTTTTGGCGGTGCGGTATTTTTTAGCATAAAAAAACCAGAGATGTAGGAAATTGCTTAGCGGCGCGCTGCTTATCGTCGCCCGGGCCCAACTTGCGGCACGCCACGGTTCGCCGTTTGCGGCCTTTGCGCCGAAGACAGGCGCAAATGCAGGCGCATCAGGTCGGCAGCGATCTCCAGCTGGCCGCGCTCGATATGCTCGATGATGCGCAAATGCTCGCGCAGCGCCTCCTGTAAACGGTGCACGCTGACCATCGGCAACAGGTTCGGCAAACGTCGCAGTGCCTGGTGGTGCAACAGGGCATCGCGGATAAATTGGTTGCCGCAGCTGTGCGCAATGCATTCGTGAAAGCTGATATCCAGCTCGCGAAATTGCTGGATATCGAAGCTGCCGATGCTCTGCCCGAGCAAGGCTTCCATGCTTTCGCGCAGCAGCGCCAGGCGCGCCAGGTCCGGCTCGAAGCCGGGGCTCAGCAGGGCCTGCGGCTCCATCAGCAAGCGGTAATGCAGGCTGTCTTCCAGGGCGGCGAGGTTGTTCAGCAAGGGGCGGAATAGCCACGACTGCCCCGGCCCACGCTCCAGCACCTGGCTTTCGCTCAGCTGGGTAATCACCTTCTGCGCCGCCGGCCGGCCAATGCTGTAGCGGCGCATCAGCTCGCTGACGCTGATACTGCTGCCCAGGCGCCCGGCCATGCGATCACGCAGCGCCGAAGTGGCCAGGGCTTCTTCTTCGGCCTGGGGCAAGGCCGCGCCCACGGCCTGCTCGGGCAGCGCCAGCAGGCTATAACCCTTGCCCGCTTCATGGCTTAGCAGCTGTTCTTCCTGCAACAGCTTGAGCGCCGCCCGTACCAGCGTGCGCGACACCTGGAACGTACGCGCCAAGGCTTGCTCGGATAACGCCTGGCCGACCACCAGACCGCTCTCTTGCACATGCTCAAGAATGCGCCGGGCCAGTTCCAGGTGGTTGCCCCGTGGTTTTTTTTCGCTGCTGCTCAAGCCTGTTCTATCCCTGCCTGTGGGCGCGCAAAGCCGCGCCGGTGTTGATGCTGGCCACCTTATGCCATAGCCCCGGGTGGGCAACAAGAACGGCACGCCGTGGCGAAAAAAGCGTTGACATCGGAAATTTCCGGTCTTAATTTCGGAAAAAAAACATATTAGCTAGTTTCTGCTGCACTGCCTTCGAACACCAACAACAACAGTCGTTAGGAGCGCGCACCATGAGTAAGCTGAAGCACCTGTTGTCTCTGAGTTTTGCGGTTTCCCTGGCCCTTGGCGCCCAGGCGGCCAGCGCCAAAGACCTGGTTATCTCCATCTGGGACGGCTATATGGCCCCCGATGCGCTGGACAAATTCAAAGCCGCCAGCGGCCTCGATACCGACAAAGCCCTGCACGCCACCAACGAAGAAATCATGGGCAAGCTCATGGCCAATGGCGGCGAAGGCTATGACGTGGTGTTCGTTTCCTCGCCCTTCGCCGAAGTGCTGCACAAGCAAGGCCTGCTGGCCGATATCGACCCGGCCAAAGTGCCCAACCTGAAAAACCTCTACCCCGAAGCCAACAAGCTCGAATACGACGTCGGCAACACATTCTCCGTGCCGTACACCTGGGGCACCACCGGTATCTGCTACCGCTCGGACAAGATCGCCACCGCCCCCACCAGCTGGAAAGAACTGCTTAACCCCAGCGACGCCCTCAAAGGCAAAGTCACCCTGCTGGCCACCGACCGCTGGATGCTCGGCGCCGGCTTCCTCGCCAACGGCTGGTCGGTCAACGACAGCGACGCCAAGCACCTGGCCATCGTCAGCGAAGAATTGATCGCGGCGAAAAAACGCATCCTGTCCTTTGACGACACCACCTTCTACTCCAAGCTCGCCTCCGGCGAAGCGCTGATGGCCCACGCCTGGGACGGCTGGTGCAACTACGGCACCACCGACAACGCGGCGATCAAATTCGTGGTGCCCAAGGAAGGCTCCGATCTGTGGGTGGACACCATGGTCGTGCTGAAAAACTCCAAGCACCAGGACGACGCCTTCAAGTTCATCAACTTTATGCTGGCCAAGGAAAACCACGCCTGGGTAGCGGAAAACATCCTCTACAAAGTGCCTAACCAGGCCGCCATGCAAGGCCTCTCGCCTGAGCTGCTGAGCAAATATCCCAACCTCACCACCACGCCGGCCGAGCTGCTGAAGATGGAGCAGTTGCGGGATGTGGGTGGCAGTACGCAAAAGGCGTACACCCGCGCCGTCACCGAAATCATGGCGTCGGGTAACTGAGCCAAACACTCGAATCCCGTAGGGGCGAGCTTGCTCGCGAAGCACCTGATCCAAAAAGCTTCGCGAGCAAGCTCGCTCCTACAGGACATCCGTAGTCCCGCAGAGAGTCGTTCCAATGAGTTCATTGCACGCTGATAGGAAACTATCGGCCTGGCTGCTTGCGCCCGGGCTTGGCTGGCTGACGGCATTTTTAGTGCTGCCGTGCCTGCTGGTGCTGGTCTATAGCGTGGTCGAGCGCGGTGCCTACGGCGGCATCGAGTGGACCTTTACCCTGGAAAACTACCAACGCGCCATCGACCCGCTGTACCTGGGCATCCTGCTCAAGTCGGCCAAGATCGCCGCGCTGGCCACCCTGTTCGCCGTGCTGATCGGCTACCCGGCCGCCTACGCCATTGCCCGTGCGCCACGCCATCGGCAACCGATCTATCTGTTTCTGGTCATGCTGCCGTTCTGGAGCAACTACCTGATCCGCACCTATGCCTGGATCGTGTTGCTTAACCGCGAAGGCCTGCTGAACAAACTGGCTTCTGCGCTGGGCTACAGCGGCGAGCCCATCAGCCTGCTCTACACCGAAAGCTCGGTGGTGCTGGGGCTGGTCTACAACTACATCCCCTTTGTGATCCTGGCGATCTACTCCTCGCTGTCGCGCATTAACGGTGAGCTATGGGAAGCCTCGCGTGATC
>JBCECW010000073.1:0-4509 GCA_039207785.1 Pseudomonas sp.
GCTCACGGGCGGCGAACTCGCTGGCAAATACCGCCAGCGGGCCTTCGGCGCTCTTGCCGTCGTCCAGGGCAAAGGTCATGCCCCAGACCTGGGCGCGTTCTTCCTTGCCGAGGTTTTCGAAGAACTCCATAAAGCCCGGCACCAGGTCGAGCTTGGTCAGCATCACGTAGATAGGGAAGCGCACCCCCAGCTGGGTATACAGCTCCTGCACCCGCGCGCGGATCGCCGTGGCGTGGGCAACGCGTTCGGTTTCGCTGGCCAGCAGCAGGTCGCTGAGGCTGATGGCGATAAACGCGCCATCGATGGGGCGGCGTTTGCGCTGGGTTTTCAGCAGGTCGAGAAAGCCCAGCCAGGCGGCTTTATCCACGGCCGCATGGCTGTCCTGGGTGGTGTAGCGGCCGGCGGTGTCGAGCAGCACAGCCTCATCGGTAAACCACCAATCGCAGTTGCGCGTACCGCCAACCCCGCGAATGGCGCCGGCGCCCATCTGCCCGGCAAGGGGAAAGTTCAGCCCCGAGTTCATCAGCGCGGTGGTCTTGCCCGAGCCGGGCGGGCCGATGATCACGTACCACGGCAGTTCGTACACACTGCGGCGTTCATCGCCACCGAGCTTGGCGCGCTTGAGCAGCGCCAGGGCTTCGTCCATGCGCTGTTTCAGCGTCGCCAGTTCCTGGGCGGTGGCCACGCTGGTGGCATCCGGCGCGGCCACGGCGGCCAGGCCATTCATCACCTTGGCGGCATTGCGTCGGGCCTGCAGGATGCGCAGCACGCGGTAGGCAATCCACAGGGCAAACAGCAGGCCGATCAGCAGCCAGCGGCTGCCGACGGAGGCCAGCGGTTCATGGCTGCCGATTTTCAGCAGCGGGCCGACAAACCAGATGATCAGGCTCAGCGCCACCAGGCCGAGAATCGGCATGACCCAACGGGCGAAAAAGTTGAAAAACGACTTCACTCGACGCCCTCCGCAAATACGGTGATTTCGACGCGGCGGTTACGCGCCCGTCCTTCATTGGTGGCATTGGAGGCCACTGGTTCGGTATCGCTGCGGCCTTCGGCCTTGAAGCGTTCGCCCTGGCCGGTTTTGGCCGCGAGGATTTCTGCCACTTCCTGGGCGCGGGCCTGGGACAGCTTCCAGTTGGACGGGAAGCGCAGGGTGGCAATCGGGCGGTTATCGCTATGGCCGGTGACCAGCACATTGCCTTTGACCTTGCTCACCGCATCGGCGATGCGCAGCAGCAGGGGCTGCAAGTCGCTGTCGATGCTGGCGCTGCCGGAGCCAAACAATTCATCCCCACGAATGGTTACCACGGAGCGGTCCACGGCATCTTCCACGGCCACGTGCTGGGCCTTGATATCTTCAGCGAGGAAGCCGGCCAGGCGCGGACGTTCGATGACTTTCGGTTTGACTGCCGGGCGGTCGATGGCCTGCACCGGGATTTCCCCCAGCGCGTGAATGTTCTTGAACACCGGCTCGGCATCGGCGGCCAGTTTCAGGCGCAGCCCGACCAGCAACACCAAAAGCAGCGCCAAGCCAATTGCCAGCCCGACCCATGGCGGCATGAACTGCGACAGCCGATCACGCACCAGCGCAAGCCCGCGCCAGTGCGGCGAAAGCTCGCGCTCGAACTCGCCCCGTGCGCTGCGAATCGCCGCGCTGGTGCGTTCGCGCAACACTTCCCGCTGACTGCGACCGTCGTTCATCACCCGATAGCGGCCTTCAAAGCCCAGGCACATGCACAGGTACAACAGTTCAAGCAGGTACAGGCGCTCGCGGGGACTTTGCAGGCAATGCTCAAGCAGCTGGAAGACCTTTTCGCCGCCCCAGGCTTCGTTATGCAGGGTGATCAGCAGGCTCTGCTTGCCCCACTCGCTGCTGCTGCCCCACGGCGTGCTGAGCACGGCTTCGTCGAGGGCGGTGCACAGCACATAGCGCGCCAGCATCAGTTCGTCCTGGGCCACGCCGGCTTGGCGCACCTGGTCTTCGAACTGGCGCAGGTAGCCGAGCAACTGCGCGCGCAGGCTGGCGGGGGCCGGGTGGGCAATGGTGTTGCGCAGGCGGCTGAGCAGGGCCAGCAACGGGCCGGCTGCTTGCTCCAGGGGATTGAGGCCCTGTTCGCGGCTGCTGCTCAGTGGCCCGACGGCGCCGGGTCTTACCTGGCCATGAAAGGCGCGCTGGCCATGGCCGGTTGCGGCGCCTGTTGTGGCGGGCGCTGCTGCTGCGGTGCCGGGTCGGGCGCGCGGCCACCGGGGCGCGGCATGATCATGGTGCGGTCGTCGGCGGGCCGGCCACCGTTGCCAGCACCACCGTTACCGCCACTGCCGTTGCTACCAGCAGGCGGCGTGCCGAAGGGATCGTCGATTGGAGGCATCGGCACTTATCCTCGGATGGCCCAGAAGGCCAGGTTCAGACCCGGAAACTGCCCGGCGATATGGAAGGCAAAACCGCCGGAGTTGGTCAGTTGCTTCCAATGCGCGCTGCCGCGGTCGAGTTCGAAATAGGTGGAGCCGGCGTGGTACGGCAACTGCCGTGGCGCCACCGGCATGGGCAGCAGGGCGATACCCGGCAGCTGCAGGTTGACCAGGTCGCGGATATGTTCCACCGAGCCGATCTTGGCCTGCTGGGGGAAGTGCCCACGCAGGGCTTCGCCCGGCACATCGGCACGCACCACCAGGATAAAACTGGCCTGCTCAATCAGGCTCTTGTCCGCCAGCATCGCCACGTGCACGCCATGGGATTTCTCGATTACCGGAATCGCCACCGCCTTGGCGTCGATCACCGTGGCCAGGGCCATACGCAGCGCCAGCAGCACCGGGGCAAAGCTGCCGGCTAGGTCGTCATGGGCGTATTGCGGGTATTGGCCGGGGCGGCGTTCGCTGCTGGTAAAGGTCGCCAGTTCGCCGGCCAGGGCCACCAGTTCGCGGTACAGCGACTCGGGGTGCAGTGGGCTGACCTGCGCCAGGTGACTGGTTAGCGCTTCGGCGCGGTTGATCAGTTGCAACAGCAGGAAGTCGGCAATCTCCGAAGCGCCACCGGCACTGGAGGCCACCACGCGGCCAGCCAGGGCGTCGCCGCGCTGGTGCAGCAAACCCACCAGCTCTTTGCAAAAGCTGGCCAGCGGCGGGGCGGCGGCGATATCCAGCACCGGCGGCAGGTAGTCGCTATCCAGCACCAGTACGCGGTCAGCGCGTTTTTCCCGCACGCGGGCCACCCCCACGCAGGCGTATTCGCCCAGGCCGTCCTTGTCGGTGAGCAGGCGCAGGGCCTGGCCGCCGATGGCCACCGGGGCGCGGCTTTCAAAGGCGGCATTGTCGTCGCGCACTTCGCGCACCGCGCTCTGGTAGCGCGCGCCGCCCAGGGCTTCGCCTTCGTCCACGGTGTCGCGGGTGCCGGCGCGGCGCAGCGGCAAGGCCAGGTGAATGATGCCGTCGCGCAGGTTGTCGTCGACGTTCAGCGGCGTCGGCGCGCTGTCATCGCCAGGGATATTGAACGGCGTGCCGTCGGGCAGGATGCCCTTGGCGCTGACAATCGCGAACTTGCCCTGGGCCAGCAGGGCGTCGTCCAGTTGCAGTTCGCTAAAGCCCCAGCCGCCGGCTTGCAGCGGGCGGCAGCGGCCGTCGATCAGGGTTTCCAGGTAACGGTCGTGTTGCTGGAAGTGCTGGGGCCGCAGGAACATTCCTTCGGACCACACCACGCGGTTATTCCAAGACATGGCTTCTCCGGCGCTTAAGGGGCGGGGCTGGGCGCGACGCTCAGGGCACGTTTGCCCAGGGTGACGTCGATGGCGGTGGTCTGGTGTGCAGGCACGCTGATCACCTGGCGCCAGATGGCGTCGTCCAGGTCGCGGTAGCCGGCAATCACGCCCAGTTGGCGGGTGTTGTCGTCGAGGGTGCGTTCGACTTCGAGGTAATCCCCGGGCTTGATCAGCACTTCATCCTGCTCCACCAGGTCGCTGGCCAGCACGCTCTGTGCATTGCCTACCAGGGAAAAGTAGTCGGCGCGGGTGAAGGCGGTGGTGTTCTTCAGCTCGAACAGGCGAACCCGCACCGGCGCTGCTTCACCACCGGGGGAGGGGTTGAGTTCCTGGGAGGCGAAGTAGTGCAGTTGCACCTTGGTGGGGGGCGGCGGGGGCGGCTCGGACGAGGCGCAAGCGGCCAGCAAAACCGGCAAGAGCAGGCTGGCTACGGTGGGCAGGCAAAACATCCTTGGCATGATCATTGTCCTTATAGGGCCTGGGCCGTCGTCGTGACTGGCGCTGGCCGTGGGCTAGCGGCGCCGCATCCGGGCGCTGTGTTCTTCGTAGGCGCGACTGAATTCGCGGCCAAACAGATCCTGGAAATCGTCCTGGGCTTCACGCTCGATACTGGCGTACAGCTCGATAAATTTTTCCCAATGCTGCCCCTGCTTGGCTCCCGGCATCAGGCCGGCGATGCCGCTGGGTTTGCCAAAGCGTTCTTCCAGGGCCTTGGGCTCGAAGCGTTGCAACAGGTGGGTAATGGCCGCCTGCACCC
>JBCECW010000073.1:4519-6152 GCA_039207785.1 Pseudomonas sp.
GACCCAGACTGTCTGCGGGCAAGTGTAGCCGCACCAGGCGCGTCCGACGGCCGAGGTGACGAGGAACAGGCCGACGCCGGCCATGACCAGCAGGCCGGCGACAGCCCAGAATTCCTGCGGCCAGATCTCGATGAAGAAGAAGTAGAAGCGCTGGTTGGCCATGTCGACCAGCACGGCCTGGTCGGGCGGCATAAAGGCCTGGTTGCCGGGGCGCAGCAAGAGCAGCAGGGCTTCGTCGACATTCGGGGCAAATTTCAGCGGGTTGTTGTGGACCGGCTGGATGGTGGTCTGGTTCATGCGGAACTCGCCCTTGAGGCTGCTGCGCGCGCGCAGCACATCGATCAGGCCTTCGACCAGTTGCCGGTAGCTGCGGCCAATGGCCTCCATCTGTGCCTCGGCCTGGGCCGGGTCGACGCGCATCTGCGGGATGCCGGCACCGCGCAAAAACGCCTGGAGCAACCTGTCGCTGCCCACGTCGGCGGTGGCCGGCGGCAGCGGGGTAATGGGTTGCGGCGGCGCTGGCTGGGGCACTGGCTCGGGCGTTGCCGGCACGCTCACCGGCGGCAGTGGGGGCAGCTGCGGTTGTGGCTTGGCCACGCGCGGCTCTGGAATCACCGTGTTTTGCGGGCGTGGCGCAGGCTCGGCCGGGGTGTCGGCCAGAATCCCTGCCCATGGATCGACGGTGGGCGCCGGCTCCGGGCTGAAGTCGAGGTCGGGCAGTTCGACAAACACCTCTGGCTGCTCGGCAAGCGGATAGACCTGCGCCGGCGGTTGCGGGGCAACCGGTGGCTCGGGGGTAAACGGCTTGGCGTCGCTGGTGAGGTCGGCAAAGGGGTCCCAGTCCGCGGGAATCAAGGCGCCGGGCGGTTGCGCCGGCGCAGCGGCCGGGCTGGTTGGCGTTGCTGCTGGCGTGTTGTACACCGGCGTCGGCGGGCGGAAGTCATGGCGCTCGGCGGGCACATGGTCCGGCTGGCTGCTGACGCCGGTGGGCGCCGGATTCAAGAAATCGAACAGGTCGGGCTTGGTATCCAGCGGCGAACTGCCCTGGAAATGCCCGGCCAGCTTTTCCGGAATGGGGGCAAAAGTCGGGGTGACTTCGGCAGCGGTCTGCCGGCTCATCAGGGCATCGAAACTGGTAAAGGGGTCGCTGCCGGCGCCCGAGCTTAGGCCTGCACCGGAGCTGGCGCCTGTACCGGTGTTGATGCCGACCTGCTGGGCCATGCTGGCCGCCGCCGAACCGTAGCCCTGGTCGAGCTGCACCAGGATGTCGTATTCGCCCAGACGAATGGTCTCGCCATTCTCCAGGCGCTCGCTGTTACCGCGGCGCATACGGATGGCGGACTGCACCAGAAACACGCCGTTGGTGCTGTTATCGGTGAGGTAGTACACGCCATCGCGGCACTGCACGGTGCAGTGCTGGCTGGAAACCAGGCGCTCAGGGTCAGGCAGGACCCAGTCGTTCTCTGGGCCACGGCCAATGGTCAGCGTCCCTTCGCCCAACTGGTGCTCGGAGCGTTGCCCGGGCGTCAGTTTGTGGTAGCTGGTGATGGTCAATCGCAGCGGCATTGCGGCTCCTTGCATACCGTCTCGGCGCCCCGTGAATCTGCTGTCTGGCATGTGGGGCGTGTGGGAC
>JBCECW010000073.1:6162-10283 GCA_039207785.1 Pseudomonas sp.
GTGTGGGACTGGAGCAAATTCTACAGGCGACGGAAATTTAGCGTTTCGTTTTTTTCTCGCAACTTTAGGTCATAAAAATGACGCACCTCACAGATTTGTCCTACAGTCTGAGGTCTTGTATCAAGTGCTTCGGGTGCGTCTTGACTTCCCCTGGAGCCCCTACAAGAATGCCGGTCGCCCGGTTTGTAGCACTTTGTAAAGGTGGTACGAACGAGCCAATTTGACCGCAATGGACTGTGCGTTCGAGCTACCGGAAAAACCGTGCTGGGCCACAGGCCGCTCGTCGGTCGTCGATATGGAGATCACCCTGAGTGTTGGATGTCCCCCGTTTGCTGTCTGCCGTCAGCGAGCAATCGCCCTGTGGCGATGACCTGGAATACGACGCCGCTTTCCTGGAGCTGGAGCGTATTACCCAGGGGCAGCCTGAGCGCCAGATGGGCGATGCCGTGCTGCCGGCCGAGCCACCCGAGTGGCCCCGTGTGCGCGACCAGGCATGCGAGCTGTTTGCCCGCAGCAAAGACCTGCGTGTGGCCACCCCGCTGCTGCAAGCCAGCCTGGCACTCGAAGGCCTGCCAGGCCTGGCGCAGAGCCTGCAGCTGATCAGCGAACTGCTAAGCCTGTACTGGCAGGACCTCTACCCGCGTCTGGATGAAGACGACAACGACCCCACTTTCCGCATCAATGCCCTCACCGGGCTGACTGCCGAGCCGATCCTGCGCCTGCTCTGGGAAACGCCACTGGTGCGTTCCCGCGCCTTTGGCGTGGTCAGCCTGCGCGCCGCCGTAAATGCCTACGGCCTGCACCGTTTTGCCAGCGAAACCCTGAGCCAGGACCACGTGGTCGGCGCCCTGCGCGACAGCGATGAAGCGCTGCTGAGCACTACCCGTGACGCCGTGGCCCAGGCCCAGGCCGCCGTGCAGGCGATTGAAAGCCAGGTCTCGGACCAGGTTGGCTCGGCCCAGGGTGTCGACCTTGGCCAGCTCAAGCAGATGCTGCGCCAGGCGGCCATTGTGCTGGGCGGTGAGGCGAGCGCGAGCGAGGCCGGCGAAACGGTCACAGAAGCAGCCTCTACTAGTGAGCAGAGCAGTGCCGGCAGTGTGGCGCGGCCAGCGGTCAGCGGCGAAATCAACAGCCGCGACGACGTGCTGCGCCAGCTGGACCGCCTGCTTGCTTACTACAGCCAGCACGAACCCAGCAGCCCGGTGCCGGTGTTGCTGAGCCGGGCGAAGATCCTGGTCACGGCGGATTTCGCCACCATCGTGCGCAACCTAATTCCCGACGGTATGTCCCAGTTCGAAGCTTTGCGCGGACCGGATTCCGAGTAAGGCTTTTTTCAGCAGACGCAACACGCAACCACATCATCGGCTAGCGGCCGATGACGCTAACGTCAGTCGCCGCAGCGCGAGGGAGGAGCACCATGGTAAGTAACACTAGCAGCCAGAAATTCATCGCCCGTAACCGAGCACCCCGTGTCCAGATCGAGTACGACGTGGAGCTGTATGGCGCCGAGAAAAAGGTCCAGCTGCCTTTTGTCATGGGCGTGATGGCGGACCTGGCCGGCAAGCCCGCCGAACCGCTGGCGGCCGTGGCTGACCGCAAGTTCCTGGAAATCGATGTGGATAACTTCGACTCGCGCTTGAAGTCGATGAAGCCGCGTGTGGCCTTCAACGTGCCCAATGCCCTCACCGGCGAAGGCAACCTGAGCCTGGATATCACCTTTGAAAGCATGGACGACTTCAGCCCCGCCGCCGTCGCCCGCAAGGTGGACTCGCTGAACAAGTTGCTCGATGCGCGCACCCAGCTGGCCAACCTGCTGACCTATATGGACGGCAAGACCGGTGCCGAAGACATCATCATGAAAGCGATCAAGGACCCGGCTCTGCTGCAGGCACTGGCCAGCGCACCGAAGCCGCAAGAACCAGAGCCACAGGCTTGAGAGGACGACTAGCATGGCCGAATTAAGCACCGAACAACTGGCCCAGGGCCAGGCGACCACCGAGCAGACCAGCGAGTTTGCCAGCCTGTTGCTGCAGGAATTTAAACCCAAGACCGAGCGCGCCCGCGAAGCCGTGGAAACGGCCGTACGCACCCTGGCCGAACACGCCCTGGCGCAGACCAACCTGATCTCCAACGACGCCATCAAGTCGATCGAGTCGATCATCGCGGCCATCGACGCCAAGCTGACCGAACAGGTCAACCTGATCATGCATCACGACGATTTCCAGCAACTGGAAAGCGCCTGGCGTGGCCTGCACTACCTGGTCAACAACACCGAGACCGACGAGCAGCTGAAAATCCGCGTGCTCAATATCTCCAAGCCGGAACTGCACAAGACCCTGAAGAAATTCAAGGGCACGACCTGGGACCAGAGCCCGATCTTCAAGAAGATGTACGAAGAGGAATACGGTCAGTTCGGTGGCGAGCCCTACGGCTGCCTGGTGGGCGACTACTACTTCGACCAGTCGCCGCCCGACGTCGAACTGCTGGGCGAAATCGCCAAGATTTCCGCCGCCATGCACGCGCCGTTTATTGCCGCTGCCTCGCCTACCGTGATGGGCATGGGCTCGTGGCAGGAACTGTCCAACCCGCGCGACCTGACCAAGATCTTCACCACCCCGGAATATGCCGGCTGGCGTTCGCTGCGTGACTCCGACGACTCGCGCTATATCGGCCTGACCATGCCGCGCTTCCTCGCCCGCTTGCCCTACGGCGCGAAGACCGACCCGGTGGAAGAGTTCGCCTTCGAAGAAGAAACCACCGGCGCCGACAGCAGCAAATACACCTGGGCCAACTCGGCCTACGCCATGGCGGTGAATATCAACCGCTCCTTCAAGCTGTATGGCTGGTGCTCGCGGATTCGCGGCGTCGAGTCGGGCGGCGAAGTGCAAGGCCTGCCGGCGCACACTTTCCCCACCGACGACGGTGGCGTGGACATGAAGTGCCCGACCGAAATCGCCATCTCGGACCGTCGCGAAGCGGAACTGGCGAAAAACGGTTTTATGCCGCTGCTGCACAAGAAAAACACCGACTTTGCCGCCTTTATCGGCGCCCAGTCGCTGCAAAAGCCGGCCGAATACGACGACCCGGACGCCACCGCCAACGCCAACCTGGCGGCGCGCCTGCCGTACCTGTTCGCCACCTGCCGTTTTGCCCACTACCTCAAGTGCATCGTGCGCGACAAAGTCGGCTCGTTCAAAGAGAAGGACGATATGCAGCAGTGGCTGCAGGATTGGATTCTCAACTACGTCGACGGCGACCCGGCGCATTCCACCGAAACCACCAAGGCCCAGCACCCGCTGGCTGCCGCTGAAGTGGTGGTGGAGGAAGTCGAGGGTAACCCGGGTTACTACACCTCGAAGTTCTTCCTGCGTCCGCACTATCAGCTGGAAGGCCTGACCGTATCTCTGCGCTTGGTTTCGAAACTGCCTTCGGCCAAGGGGGCCTGAGGCGCGTCACGTTAATGCCCGCTTTCTGGCGGGCTACTGCCTAGATTAGGTGGCGCTAGCCACAAAGGAGGAAACATGGCTGTTGATATGTTTATGAAGCTCGGCGATATCAAAGGCGAGTCCAAAGACAAGACCCACGCCGATGAAATCGATGTGTTGTCCTGGTCCTGGGGTATGTCGCAGAACGGCAATATGCACCTGGGTACTGGCGGCGGCGCCGGCAAGGTGAATATCCAGGACCTGACCCTGACCAAGTACATGGACAAGGCCACGCCCAACCTGATGATGGCGTGCTCGGCGGGCAAGCATTACCCCGAAGCCAAGCTGACCGTGCGAAAGGCCGGCGGCAGCGCCCAGGTCGAGTACCTGGTGATCACCCTGAAGGAAGTGCTGGTGTCGTCGGTAAGCACCGGTGGCAGCGGCGGTGAAGATCGCCTGATCGAAACCATCAGCCTGAACTTCGCCCAGGTGCTGGTCGATTACCAACCGCAGAAAGACGACGGCTCCAAAGAGGGCGGTCCGATCAAGTACGGCTGGAACATCCGCGAAAACGTGAAGCTCTGACAAACAAAAACGCCAGCTCGAAAGCTGGCGTTTTCATTGAGTGCACCGGTTAGCGCGGGAATACCGGCTGGCGCGATGGGGACCGGCACAGCCACCGCCTCCTCGCACCCG
>JBCECW010000073.1:10293-10546 GCA_039207785.1 Pseudomonas sp.
GGCGATCAAGCAGAACGTCAAGCTGTAATCCCCTTGCCCCGGCCATGCCGGGGCCTGGCGGTTAACTGGCCGTGGGCAACTGCCTGCGGCCAGTTTTGGCTTTACGCCACGCAAGAATTCTTTACCGGGCAGGCACCGCCTGCTCGCCGTATGACTTCCCGCGCCGGGTGCGCGGATTACCGGGAACAGCGCGATGACTGCCGATGAACTGTTGCGCGCCGGGCGCCTCGACGATGCCCTCAAAGCCTTGCAG
>JBCECW010000074.1:0-10482 GCA_039207785.1 Pseudomonas sp.
GTCCAGCTGTTCGACCTTGCTGGCCAGATGCTGGATACCGCGAATACCGATCCACGGCAGCGGCATGCCGTCGAGAATGCGTGTGGTGGCCAGCACGCTCTTACGGATCAGCGCATTCCAGTCCTGCTCCAGCGGTACATCGTCGAGCCAGTACATCAGGCCCTTGGCCGCCAGGGCGCCTTTGGCGAAACGGGCCTTTTGCAGGTCCTCGCTGGCGCAGCGCACCGGCTCTTCAAACACCGGGTCGCTGATCAGGTACTCGTTGCCTTCACGGCCATACGCCAACAGGTTGTGGGCGTTGAAGTGAAAGCGCATCTCCGGCGGAAAGTACGGCAGCCAGAACACCGAGCTTTGCAGGCCGGCCAGGCGGCCACTGTCCAGCGCCGTGTCCAGGGCCACACGACCATGCTCGGGGTTGCCGAAGGTTTGCGTGTGCAGCTTGGCGCCCAGGCGTTTGCTCAAGGTTTTGATCAGGTGCTTGGGCGGCATGCGGTAGGCAATCAGCGGCATGCCGCTGAGTTTGACGATAGGCAGGTAGGCAAACGCCAGCCCCGAAGCCAGGCCAAAGGCCATTGGCTCGCTCATCGGCAGCCCGGCGTGGGTGAGCAGGCTGGCCATCACCCCACTTTCGCAGTGGGCACTCTGGCGGTGTTGAAAGCTGCTCATCGCACATCCTTTTGATAGTCGGTCAGGGTCGCCAGCGGCAGGTCGAAGGCTTCGGCGTAGCGCGCCAGCAAGGCCGGCGACAGACGCCGGTAAATGGCCGGGCGAAAGTGCCGGCGAATGCGCCATTGGAACAGCCCGGTAATCTGCGCCAGGGCCGGCTCGTCCATGCGGTAGCGAAACATCAGGCACTTGAGCGGCGATAGCTCACCGCGTTGCCAGCCGGCCTCGGCCTCGGCTTCCTGGCGCTCGAACTCTTCAACGGCAAGCTGCGTGGAAAAGGCTTCAGGCTCCCAGCCATCGCTGCCCGAGCCCTGGTAGTGGCCGCTGGCGTCTACCGCGTAGACCAGTTTTTTATGGCCGCCGTAGGTGGAGCTATGGTCTTGCGGCACTTCATCAAGCTTCATCACCAACCACCGTCAGATGCATAAAGGCGCTGGAAAAACGCCCACTTTCGGGCACGTAGCAGAGCAGGCGCTGGCCGCTGCGCAGGCGGCCACCGTTAAACAGTTCTTCGAGCATGATAAAAATCGACGCCGCGCCGGTATTGCCCTTGCTGGTCAGGTTGGTAAACCAGCGTTCCTGGGGAATCGGCAGGTCGGCATTGCGCAGGCCAACGGCCAGGCGCTCGCGGAAGAATTCCGAGGAGTAATGCGGCAGGAACAGGTCGATCTCGTCGGCATGCAGGCGGCGCTTGGACATGATCCGTTGCAGCGCATGCTCCACCGTGTATTTGACGATGTTGTCGTTAAGCAATTTGACGTTCTGCTTGATCGCCATCACCGAGTGGCGGCTTCGCTCGTCGGCATCGAAGCGGCTCCAGCCCTTGAGCTGGCCGTCGTGCATATCGGCGCCGGCGTACATGCAGGCGGGCATCTGGTCGGCGAACGAGTAGATATCCAGCCAGTCGATCCGCAGGCTCCAGCCCTTGGCGTTGGCCTGCGGTTGCAGCAGCACGGCACCGGCGCCGTCGGACAGCATCCAGCGCAGAAAGTCTTTTTCGAAGGCGATTTCCGGGTGGCTTTCCAACTCTTCCACGCGGCTTTCGTATTCGGCATTGAAGTTCTTCGCCTGCATCAGCACCGACGCCACTTCCGAACCACAGGCCACGGCATTGCGGCTTTCACCGCTGGCGACACTGAGCCAGGCGTATTTCAACGCACTCATACCGCACAGGCAGATGCCGGCGGTGGACACCACTTCACACGGCGGGTTGCCGAGTTCGCCATGCACCATCACCGCGTGGTTGGGCATGACCTGGTCGGGGGACGAACTGCTGGCCACCAGGCAGTCGAGCTGCTCGAGTTCAAAGCCATCGCCGGCCAGACCGCGCACGGCTTCGGCGCTGACCTGGGCGTTGGTCATGCTCGGCTCGCCGGTGGCCGGGTCGATCACGTAATGGCGGCTTTGAATACCGTTGCTGCGCAGCACCAGTTTGCGCGCACGCGAGGGGCGTGCACCGACCAGGCCCAGGCGCCCTTCCATGCTGTCGTTGTCGACGGCGTCATGGGGCAGGTAGGCGCTGATACGGTTGATAAATACGGGTTGAACCACGGTACTTCCTCAGGCACTTCCTAAGAGCTACTTCAGCGCGCGCAGCGCCGTGCCAATGGCACGACCCAGGCGCACATCACTCACCGGACGGACCGGCAAAATACGCTTTCTGCCGCTGGGTGCGGGCCTTGAATACCGGCGCCAGCAGCTTTTTCAACACGGCGCCGAGCGGCACCACGGTGATGATCAGGCACAACAAAAAGGCCACATACACCACCAGGCCCACGCCACGGCGCAGGCTTTGCTGCGGGCCGATGGCGGCCAGCAGGCGGCTCCACATCTGGAAGCTGCGGTTGCCGACGGTTTCGCTGCCGATCAGTTTTTCATCCACACGCACGGCCCCCAGGCCTTGCAACATCGGCTCGGTCAGCGGCAATGCATCGGCGCCCAGGCGTTGCGCGATGGCCTCGCCAAAGCGGCTGGAGGCGGCAATCTCGGCATCGTCGATACCGGCCCGCGGCACCCAGCTATAGGGCTTTTGCCGACCGGTAAACATCCACAGCGGTGTGGACAGAAAACTCGCCGCCGTGCCACAGGCATCGGTCAGCGCCACGTTATCGAGCAGGCGGGCGCCCAGCTGCTGCAGACGCGCCTTGAGTTTTTCCTGGGCCATCAGCCACATATTGCGGCAGCCGATTACCGTCACCACCGGCGTATCGCGCAATAGCTGCGCGGCTTCGGGCGAGGCGAGAAAGCTGGTGATGGGCAGCGACGGGGTAAGGAACCACACCTGGTAGGCCAGGATAATCAGGTCGTAGCGTTTGCCTGGGTCGACCGCCAAGGGCTTTAGCGGTTGCGGGCGCATCAGCACGGTCTCGGGAAAGATCCGGAAAAAGCTGAGAAACGGCCAGGGAAAGGGGTAAGGTTGCGCAGGTTCGACGGCCAGGTAGTCCACCTGAATATCGGCGCGCTGTTGCAGCGGGCCGCATACGGCATTGACCAGCCGGCTTAACTGCCCTGTTTGTGAGTAGTGAACCACCAACACCTGACGCATAGCGCGCGCAATCCCTGCAACAAAGTGTCGGAATTATGCCACAGAGAATTCACACGACCGTAGCCACGCTGGCCAGATCTGCCGGCTTGTTCCTGTTACTCGTCGGGGCGCAGGCCGTGGCGGGCGACATTGTGGTCAAGATCGACGGCGTTCAGGCCGACGCTGACTTGGCCCTGGCCCTGGTCTTTGCCGACCAGCCCGAATGGCCAGTCACGCCATTGCGCGAAGTGCATAGCCGCGACCACAGCGTGCGCCTGCGCAACTTGCCGCCGGGGCGTTATGCACTGCAGCTGTACCAGGATTTGAATGGCAATGGGCAGCTGGACCTGAGCCCGCGTGGGGTGCCGTTGGAGCCGGTGGGGTTTTCGGCTAACCCAGCGTTGGTCAATGGCAAGCCGGGGCCAGTTAAGTGCGGGTTTGAGCATGGAAAGGGCGATACGGACGTACAGATCAAACTGCAATCGCCAAAGGCCAAGGGCTAGCTCGCACCGGATGATAAAACTGCGCCCGACTTACGACTCTGGATCCCCGCTTTCGCGAGGATGACGGTGGAATGGACGGAAACTTCCGTCATCCCCGCGCACGCGGGGATCCAGGCGCGCCGCTTTAACAGGTAACGTCCTGCGTTTACTTGATCGCGCTATCCGCCGTCCGCCAGATCAGCTTCTCAGTATCAAAGCCCTGCCCCTTGGCCGTATCCAGCAGCTTCTCGCGCATCCCAGCCTTCAACTCCGGCGTACGCGACAACAGCCACAGGTACTCATGGTCCGGGCTGCCGACCATGGCGGTGGTGTAGTCGTCGTCCAGGTACAGCACCCAGTATTGCCCCTTGGCCACCCCGGGCAGCACGTCGCTGACCCAGTTGTCGAAGGTCACCCAGAGTTTGTCGGTCTTGCCTTCCACCTGCGGCTCGGCCACGCCCTTGGCTTCCTGCCATTTGCCTTCCAGGGTGCGGCAGCGGTTAAGCACGCCGACTTTGCCGTCAGGCTGCAAGGTGTAATGGGCTTCGGATTGCGCGCAGTCGCGCTGGAAAAACATCGGCAGGCGCGCGGCTTCGTACCAGGTGCCCTGGTATTTCTCCAGGTCGACCTTATCCACGGTTTTCGGTGGCACCGGCCCGGTGCCGGAGTTGCTGCAACCGGCCATCAGCAGCGCGGCGCAAAGGGTCAGGGTTAACCGCATCGGCAGGCTCCTTATTTCAGGCCATGGCCAGCGAACACCACCACCTTGTCGGCGGCGTACTGCACGCTGATATAGGTTTGCTTGTCGCCCCAGGTGCAGCTCGTCAAGCCAATGGCCCCGGAGCAGTCGGTGGGTGTGCCGAGCAGGCTTTCGACTTCGGCCTTGCTCATGCCGACGCCGATTTTCGAGTAGTTTTCCTGGTTGATCTTGCTGCACGCGGTGATCAGAACGCACAACGACAAGAGCAGGATACGACGCAAGGTCATGAAAGAACTCCAAGGCAAGGGGAAATGACAGGCGACTGGCCACTGCCTGCTTGGACGTTAAAAGCCGGAACCGGGTTCCTTCAAATAGGAAATTTCCTCGGCCGTGCTGTCGCGGCCAAGTGCCTGATTACGGTGAGGAAAACGCCCGAAACGGGCAATCACGCGCTGATGGCGTTCGGCGTAATCAAAGGTGTTGGTGAAATAGGCACGCTCGTCGTCACCGGCCTGCTCAAGCAAACCCGCGAACAGCTCGACGGCCAGGTTCTGGCTAGCGAGGTTTTCGGCGTGTTCCAGCACCAGGTACACAAAGAGTTGTTCCAGCGGCGCCAGCGCTTGCTCCCAACCAGCGGCCAGGCCACGGGCGACGAGTTGCTGGGCTCGGGCATCGCCTGAATAGGCGAAAGGCGTGTCGCGATGGATCATGCGCGGCAGTTGGTCGAGCAAGAGGATCAGCGACAGCCAGCCTTCGGCGGTTTCGGCCCAGCTTTCGAGCTCGCCCGCCAGCGCCTGGCGAACCAGCGAGCCGAAGTGCTCGCGGGCGTAGTCGTCCTGGCTGTCACGCTTGCCGAACCACAGGCCTTGTTGCGCGCTCGCCACCTCGGCCGCCGTTTCGCCGGAACCAAACCACCAGTCCAACAACGGCTGCCAAGGGGCGCTCATGGCTTAACCCTGATGGTAGGCAGTAACGCGCTCGACTTCTTCCTTCGAGCCCAGGTACACCGCCACACGCTGGTGCAACGAGGTCGGCTGGATATCGAGGATGCGCTCCAGGCCGTTGGTGGACACGCCGCCGGCCTGCTCGACGATAAACGACATCGGGTTGGCTTCGTACATCAGGCGCAGCTTGCCGGGCTTGCTTGGCTCGCGCGCGTCACGCGGGTACATGAACAGGCCACCGCGGGTGAGGATACGGTGCACGTCAGCCACCATCGCCGCGACCCAACGCATGTTGTAGTTCTTGCCCAGCGGGCCTTCTTCACCGGCCAGCAGCTCTTCGACATAGCGGCTGACTGGCGGCTCCCAGTGGCGGGAGTTGGACATGTTGATGGCGAATTCGGCGGTTTTTTCCGGGATGCGGATATCGTCGTGGGTCAGGACAAAGCTGCCCAGCTCGCGGTCCAGGGTAAAGCCTTTGACGCCGTTGCCCAGGGTCAGTACCAGCATGGTCTGCGGGCCGTAGATGGCGTAGCCGGCACACACTTGCTTGGTGCCTGGCTGCAGGAAGGCTTGTTCGTCGAGGCTGTCGTTCTGGCTCAGGTACTGCTCAGGGCAACGCAGCACGGAGAAGATGGTGCCGACCGAAACGTTGACGTCGATGTTCGACGAACCATCCAGCGGGTCGAATACCAGCAGGTAGGCGCCCTTGGGGTATTTGCCGGGGATCTGGTAGGCGTTGTCCATTTCTTCGGACGCCATACCGGCCAGGTGGCCGCCCCATTCGTTGGCTTCGAGCAGAATCTCGTTGGAGATCACATCAAGCTTCTTCTGCACTTCGCCCTGCACGTTTTCGGTGCCCATGCTGCCCAGTACGCCACCCAGGGCGCCTTTGGATACCGCGTGGCTGATCTCCTTGCAGGCACGCGCGACCACTTCGATCAGGAAGCGCAGATCGGCGGGAGTGTTATTGCTTCGGGTCTGCTCGATCAAGTAGCGGCTGAGGGTAACGCGGGACATGGACGGCTCCAGAGGGTTTGAAATCCCGCGCAGTTTAGCGCGAGTCTGCCTGCAATTCCTCCTGTCAGACCGGGACGCCGTCAGGAGAGTTCAGTACACGCCTAGGACAAGTCCTGAGACGAGGCAGTATCCATGCCACAAACCCGGTTACGGCCGCTACGTTTCGCCTCGTAGAGCGCCGCATCGGCAACTTGCAACAAGTCATCCAGCGCCTCGCCCTGCGCCGGCCAGCACGCCATGCCGGCCGACAGGGTGACCTTCTGCGGGCCATTGCGGGTAATCACCGGAGTAATCGCCAGTTGCAGGCAAATGCGCTCCAGGCGCTGGCGCGCTTCTTCGGCACCGACGCCCGGCAAAATCAGCAAGAACTCTTCGCCACCGATACGGAACACCGCATCGGTGCTGCGCAGTGCATCGCTGAGCAATTGCGCCACCAGCACCAGCACGTCATCGCCGATCAGATGGCCGTGGATATCGTTAAGCGACTTGAAGTGATCGAGGTCGATCAACGCCAGGGCCAGCGGCTTTTTTTCGCGCTGGGCCCGGGCCAGTTCGCGCTGGAAAAATTCGTCGAGGTAGCGGCGGTTATACAGGCCGGTCAGCGGGTCGCGCAGGGCCTGTTCCTGCAGCCGCTCGTGCAGGCTGGAAATGGTGCGCAGGCGGTCCTCGCTCACTGCCAGGGCCTCGGCCAGCTTGCGCTCGCTGAGGTGGCGCTGAGTGACATCGCGCAGGTAAAGCATTTGCCCAAGCAGGGTCGAGCCATTGCGCGTGGCGCGTTCGATGGCGCGGCAGGTCACTTCGAAATGCCGGGTGGGCTCGTCCAGGGTCAGCAACAGGTCGTGGCTGGCGTTCGTGGGCTGCTGCAACAACGCTTGCAGCGCCTGGCCGTATACCGGCCATTCACTCAGCGGTACGCCTTGCCATTGTTCCGTGGTGCCGGACAGCCGACGGGCAGCGGGGTTGGCTTCCAGTACCCGGTGCTGGGTGTCGATCACCACCACTGGGTCGAGCAGTTCTTGCAGCAACAAATGGCGTGCCACCGGCAGCAGATCGAACAGGCGCACGCCAACGATCAGCCAGGAAAACGCCAGCAGGGTAAAGGCAAAACAGAAGGGGGTGGGGTCGAAACCAAACAGCTGCACGTCCCAGAACACATAGGACAGGTTGGCGCCCCAGGGCATCAGGGTTACCAGCACAAAGGCCAGGTAATGGCGGCGATGCACACCGCTGCTGACCACCGCGGCCTTGATCACCACCGCCAGGCAGAACAGCACAAAGGCGTATTCATAAATGGCCGTGGCGTAGAACAACGGGCCATGGCGGTAATTGATCGAAGCCCCCGGCAGGTCGGACGCCGGCGCGGTATCGAAGGTGTAGAACAGCCCATGCCAGGGATTGCTTAGCGCCAGGAGCCAGACCATCACCGGCACGGCGGCAAACACCGCCACCTGGCTGAGCGGCAGGGGCTTGCGCTCGCTATTGACGTATTGCCAGAGAAATACCGCCCAGAAGGTCGGCAGCCCGACGATGCCGGGCCAGGCCATGGCGGCCCAGAACATCTTGCAGCCGCTGCCCTGGGCGGCCATTTCCAGGCTGGCGGCCAACAACCACCAGAAGCTGGCCATATGCAGCAGAAAGAAACTTTCGCGGCCCGGAAAGCCGCGCTGGCGAGTAACCCAGTGGGCGAGCATAAGCACACCGATGCACACCAGCACGGTAAACACCACCGGCATGCTCAACGCCCAACCTGAATTACTGCAAAGGTTCATGACCCTACACCTACAGCCAGGCGGCCCTGCCCAGTTCCGGGGAGCCATCTGCGGGAGACTTCAAGAAAAGTGCTGACTCGGCGCAGCGATAACGGCCAAGTGCCAGCGTTGATGCGAAGGCGCCACGATACGCCAACTAGAGCGGAAAATTAAATATCTTCTGCGTGCCGTAGTAAGGCGAAGATCGCCTGGTGCGCGGAGTGCACCCTACGGGACCGCGTCAGCGCACGCGATATCGTAGGGTGCGCTCCGCGCACCGGCGATGTCGGAAGGATCATCAGGCTTTCTGCCCACGCAGCAGGCTGAGCGCCATACCGATCAATAGCGCTACACCCACCAGCAATACACCCCACAAGCCATAACGTTGCCAATCGACGTTGCTTGCCGGCGCAGCCGCTGCGGCGCTCAGTGCAATGGCCTGCGGCTCACCCGCCTTGGCCACGCCCAGTTTGGCCAGGCGTTTGTCGTCATAACCCGGAATCAGCGTACTCAACGGCAGGTTGTTGGCCTTGCCATTGGCATTGCCGAGGGCCAGCACATAAGGCGGCGTACCCCGGGCCAGAAACACCATCTGGGTGGTGCGCAACCCCACCTTCACGGTTGGCGCCCCCTTGCCCAGACCACCGCCACGCGGGTCCACCTGCAAGCGCAGGTGTTGCACCCACTGCCCCGGCAATTGCAGCTCATCGTGCACCACATCCTTGCCGTTCTCCGGCAGGCGATACAGCAGCCCGCGCGCCAATGGCTGCCAGCTGTCTTTACTGCTGCGCCGACTGCTGACGCTGACTGGCGCCAGGGTATTGGCTTGCGCCAGCTCTACGCGCAGCAGTTCCAGCGGCAGGGGCACCGGCAAGTCCAAGGTGTACTCGCCCTCCTTCACCGCCGTGGTAGGCAGCGCATCGGACCACGACAACGGCGCCGGCACGCTGCTATGGGTCGTGCTCGATAGCTCGGCGCTGATCAGCACCGGCGCCTTTTGCGGCGCCAGCCACAACAGGCGCAGGTAACGGGCGCGCTGGCCGGGCAAAGTAGTGTCCCGCTGCTCCAGGCGCTCGTCGGCAAAGGCTAAGCGCGCGATCTGGCCATCGTCCCAGCGCGACCAGCTTTGCAAATCGTCACTGGCCTCGATGGAGAAGCGCTGGAAGACGTCGTTTTCCGCGGTCCAGTCCAGGCTCAGCTTGTTCAGCGGCGCATCGATGGCGCTGGCGTCCAGCAGCCAGCCACGCAGCACTTGTTGCTTGTCGGTGCTGGTCGCCACCTCCGGTCCCACCTGCACGATGGTGCCGGTGGTGGTGCGTTCTACCCGCACACTGGGGGCACCGGCCGGGGCGTCGACGGCGCTGTACAGCGGAAACCACTTCACCGCCGTGGCGCTGCTAGTTTCGCTTTGCTCGGCGCTGCCGGCAGTCAGGGCATAGGCCTGGGCCTCACCTTCGGCATTGAACACGCGCACATCGCGCAGGTCGCCAAAGTGCGCGGCCAGGCGCAGCGCCATGGGCACCTCCAGGCGGTACCAGGGCCCTTCGCCCGCCAGGGTTAGCGGCACCTGGGTGCGGTAGTCGGCAGGCGCTTCAGCCAGCACGCCGGATGCGGCCAACACCGCGACCGCCGCCACCACAACGCGGCGCAGAGACAACACTGCACTCATGAACTGACCTGCTCTTTTTCAGCCTCAGACTCCGCCTGCCGAGGCGGCAGCGGCGCGAAATAACCCACGACCAACAGCAGCACACCGACGCCGATAAACGACACGATGCGCTCCAGCCCGCCCCGGTTGCCCAGCTCGACAAAGAACAGCTTGGCCACCACCACGGCGATCAGCGCGGCGCCTACCAGCCAGATCTCGCGGCGGCTGCGCAGATGGCCAAAAATCATCAAGGCCAGGGCAATCAGGGTCCAGACAATCGACAGGCCGGCCTGCACGATCATCGACTCCAGCAGCAGGTCCAGCTGATACGGCACCCCGCCCCAATGGTGCGCGGCGCGGAACACCAGGGCGGTAAACAGGGCAAACAACGAGACCCCGGCCACCCCCTGCGGCAACCAGCCCAAGCGCTCGCCATCGGGCAGATACGGCAAGGCGTTATGCAGCCAGCGGCAAACCCCGAACAACGCGAACAGCATGCCCAGCTCCAGCGGGTTGACCAGCGGCACATAGGGCAGCGGCTCGGCATTGCCGTCGCTGGCGATATTGGCCAACCAGAACCAGCCGAGCATCAGCACCGCCAGCGGCAGCGCGGCAAACAGGCGGTATTCACGGGCAAACACACGCACCGGCCACGGCCAGTCGCGCTTCGACGCCATGGCCAGCAAGTACAGGCTCGGCAACACCGCCCAGCCCAGCCAGCGCCAGGCGTTGTAGTGGTCCGACAGCACATAG
>JBCECW010000075.1:0-7905 GCA_039207785.1 Pseudomonas sp.
CGAAGCGAACCCTTCGCGAATGATGCAGTGGCAGGTGGTACAGGCGCAGACGCCGCCGCAGGCGCTCTCCATCTCGATATGGTGCTCATGGGCCAGCTCGAGAATGGAAACGCCCGGCTCGGCCTCCACGACCAGGCCATCGGGGCAGAACCTCTCATGAGGCAGAAAAATGACCTGCGGCATCAGCTATTCCTCGATCTCGTTCAGATTGCGCCCTGCCAGCGCGGCTTTCACCGTCGAATCCAGACGACGGGCGGCAAAGGCGTCGGTGATCTGGCTCAGGCGCTTGGTCTGCTGCTCGATCGCAACACCATCATCGCCCGCCACCAGCTCACGCAAATTGTCCATCTCGGCCTCGATGGCCAGGCGCTCGTCGGCGGAGAGCAGGCGCTCGCCATCGACACTCAAGGCGCCCTGAACGGCCTCGAGCAGACGCTCGGCATCGACCTGCTGCTCACGCAGCACACGGGCAACCTTGTCGCCACCGGCATTCTGGAAGGAATCCTGCAGCATGCGGGCGATTTCACCATCGGTCAGACCATAGGACGGCTTGACCTGAATGCTCGCTTCGACGCCCGAGCCCTGCTCGCGCGCAGCAACGCTGAGCAAACCGTCGGCATCGACCTGGAAGGTCACGCGAATCTTCGCAGCACCGGCCACCATCGGCGGAATGCCCCGCAATTCGAAGCGCGCCAGGGAGCGGCAATCGCTGATCAGCTCGCGCTCGCCCTGCAGCACATGAATCATCATGGCCGTCTGGCCATCTTTATACGTGGTGAAGTCCTGGGCCCGCGCCACGGGAATAGTGGTGTTGCGCGGGATCACCTTCTCCATCAGGCCGCCCATGGTTTCCAGCCCCAGGGACAGCGGAATCACGTCGAGCAGCAACAGTTCGTCGCCATTGCGCTTATTGCCGGCCAGGGTATCGGCCTGGATGGCGGCACCAATGGCCACCACCTGATCCGGGTCGATATCGGTCAGCGGCTGGCGGGCGAACAGCTCACCCACCACAGTGCGCACGCGCGGCACACGGGTAGAGCCGCCGACCATTACCACGGCTTCTACTTCTTCGATTTCGATACCGGCATCGCGCACCGCACCGCGGCATGACTTGAGGCTGCGCTGCAGCATCGGCTCGATCAGGCTATCGAAATGATCGCGCGACAGCTCGCCCTGCCACTGACCGTAGCTGACCGTCACGCTGGCAGCCGAGGTCAGCGCTTCTTTCGCCGCACAGGCGGCTTGCAGCAGGCTGCGCTGGTCGCCGGGGGCGATATCGGCGGAGATCGCCGCTTGCTCGACAATCCAGCCGGCAATCGCATGGTCGAAGTCATCACCGCCCAGGGCGCTATCGCCGCCGGTGGCCAACACTTCGAAAACACCGCCGGTCAGGCGCAGGATCGAAATATCGAAGGTGCCGCCGCCCAGGTCGTAGATGGCGACCACGCCTTCGGCCTTCTGGTCGAGGCCATAGGCGACCGCTGCCGCGGTTGGCTCGTTCAACAGGCGCAATACGTTCAGGCCAGCCAGACGCGCGGCGTCCTTGGTGGCTTGGCGCTGGGCGTCGTCGAAATAGGCCGGTACGGTGATCACCGCGCCTACCAGCTCGCCACCCAGGGCCGCTTCGGCACGTACGCGCAGCACCTTGAGAATATCGGCGGACACTTCTACCGGGCTTTTCGGGCCCTGCACGGTGTCGATAAACGGCATATGGGATTGGCCGCCGACAAAGCGATAAGGCAATTGCTCGCCCAATTGCTTGACGTCCGCCAGGCCGCGGCCCATCAGGCGCTTGACCGACAACACGGTATTGAAAGGATCACTGGCCGCGGCGGCCTTGGCCGAGGCGCCCACTTCGACGTGATCGGCGTGATAACGCACAGCCGAAGGCAGGATCACCTCGCCGTCGGCATCGGCCAGTGGCGCACTAACGCCGCTGCGCAGTGCCGCTACCAGCGAGTTGGTGGTACCCAGGTCAATACCAACGGCCAGGCGGCGTTGGTGCGGTTGCGGGCTTTGCCCGGGTTCAGCGATCTGCAGTAATGCCATGCTTGTCTGCGCATCAGGCGCGCCGCCGTAGCGGCGCGGAAGTTAATCGTCGAGGCGCTCTTCCAGCTGGCGCACTTCGTAGCTGAGCTTGTCGAGGAACTGCATGCGGCGAACCAGGCGCTCGGCCTCGTCATGGCGAGCAGTCACATCCCAACAAGCGGCAAAACTGTCGTTCAGCTCTTCCTGAGCAGCTTTCAAACGGCGCTTGAAGGTGGCGACGCCGGTCAGGTCGGCACTGTCCTGCAAGTCTTCCAGTTCCTCACGCCATTGCATTTGCTGCATCAGGAACTCGGGGTCTTGCACGGTGACTTCCAGCGGCAGCTCATGGCCGCGCAACGCCAGCAGGTAGCGGGCGCGCTTCGGCGCACTTTTCAGCGTCTGGTAGGCCTCGTTCAGGCTGGCCGAATGCTCCAGCGCCAGACGTTGCTCGCGCTCGCTGGCATCGGCAAAACGGTCAGGGTGCACACTGCGCGCCAGCTCACGGTAGCGCGCGGCCAATTGGTCGAGGTCCAGGCGGAAGCTCGGCTGCAGTTCAAACAACGCAAAGTGACAAGGGGTACCCACAGCAAGCCTCAGATGTTGAAGCTCTCGCCGCAGCCACATTCACCGCGCACGTTAGGGTTGTTGAACTTGAAGCCCTCGTTCAGACCTTCCTTGACGAAGTCCAGCTCGGTGCCGTCGAGGTACACCAGGCTTTTCGGGTCGATGATCACTTTCACGCCGTGACTTTCGAACACCTGGTCTTCGCTTTGCGCTTCGTCAACGAACTCCAGGACGTACGCCAGGCCCGAGCAACCGGTGGTGCGAACACCCAGGCGAATGCCGTCACCTTTGCCACGCCCGTCGAGGGAACGGCGTACGTGTTGGGCCGCCGCTTCGGTCATGCTGATAGCCATGAGAACTCCTTAAGTCGTAACGACTGCTGCTTAGAGCAGGCCTTTCTTCTGCTTGTAGTCGCGAACGGCGGCCTTGATGGCGTCTTCGGCGAGTACCGAGCAGTGGATTTTCACTGGCGGCAGGGCCAGTTCTTCGGCCAACTGGGTGTTCTTGATGGTTTCGGCTTCGTCCAGGGTCTTGCCCTTCATCCACTCGGTGGCGAGGGAGCTGGAGGCGATGGCCGAACCGCAGCCATAGGTCTTGAACTTGGCGTCTTCGATCACGCCTTGTTCGTTGACCTTGATCTGCAGGCGCATGACGTCGCCGCACGCCGGGGCGCCGACCATGCCGGTGCCTACGTCTGGATCTTCCGCGTTCATCTTGCCGACGTTGCGCGGGTTCTCGTAGTGGTCGATGACCTTTTCGCTATAAGCCATTTTTAAGTCCTCTGAAACTCATCAGGTGCCGCTCTAGTGGCAGCTACTTAGTGCGCCGCCCATTCCACCTTGGAAATGTCGACGCCTTCTTTGAACATGTCCCACAGCGGCGACAACTCGCGCAGCTTGGTGACGGCCTCGCGGACTTTCGCCGCGGCGTAATCTACTTCTTCTTCGGTGGTGAAACGGCCGAAGGTAAAACGGATCGAGCTGTGTGCCAGTTCGTCGTTGCGGCCCAGGGCGCGCAGTACGTACGAAGGCTCCAGGGAAGCCGAGGTGCAGGCCGAACCGGACGAAACGGCCAGGTCCTTGAGCGCCATGATCAGCGACTCGCCTTCCACGTAGTTGAAGCTCAGGTTCAGGTTGTGCGGTACACGGGCAGTGATGCTGCCGTTTACATACAGTTCTTCCAGGCCATCGACCTGCTTGAAGAAACGCTCGCTCAGGGCCGCAATGCGCTGGTTTTCCTGGGCCATTTCTTCTTTGGCGATACGGAAGGCTTCACCCATGCCAACGATCTGGTGGGTGGCCAGGGTGCCCGAACGCATGCCGCGCTCGTGACCGCCGCCGTGGGTCTGGGCTTCCAGACGTACACGTGGCTTACGGCTGACGTACAGCGCGCCGATGCCTTTAGGGCCGTAGGTTTTGTGCGCGGAGAAGGACATCAGATCGACCTTCAGGTTGGCCAGGTCGATTTCAACCTTGCCGGTGGACTGCGCCGCGTCGACATGGAACAACACGCCGCGCGAACGGGTCAGTTCGCCAATGGCCGCGATGTCGTTGATGGTGCCGATCTCGTTGTTGACGTGCATGATCGACACCAGGATGGTGTCTTCACGCAGGGCCGCTTCGATCATGGCCGGGGTGATCAGGCCATCTTCCTGCGGGTCGAGATAAGTCACTTCGAAACCTTCACGCTCCAGCTGGCGCGTGGTGTCGAGCACGGCTTTGTGCTCGATCTTCGAGGTGATGATGTGTTTGCCCTTGCTCTTGTAGAAGTGCGCCACACCCTTGATTGCCAGGTTGTCGGACTCGGTGGCACCGGAAGTCCAGACGATTTCACGCGGATCGGCACCCACCAGCTCAGCGACCTGACGGCGACCGTTTTCCACGGCTTCTTCGGCTTTCCAGCCAAACACGTGGGAACGCGAGGCCGGGTTACCGAAGTTACCGTCGACCAGCAGGCATTCGCTCATTTTTTGCGCAACACGAGGATCAATCGGTGTTGTCGCGGAGTAATCGAGATAAATCGGCAACTTCATGGGTGTCTCCTAATCAGGTGTAGGCCTATCAGCCGGCGCCCTACTCAATCGATGGCGGACGCTTCAATTTTATCCATGCGTGGCGTTCTGCCTGAGCAGTGACGCTGGTCCTGGCGCCTGGCGATGTCCTGCACTTCATGACGCGTGACAAGGTCGGCCAAACTGATACCGCTAAGAAATTCGTGAATCTGCTGACTGAGGTCGGACCACAGGTGGTGGGTCAGACAGGTGTCGCCATCGTGGCAGCCGCTCAAACCTTGGCAGCGCGTGGCGTCCACCGACTCATTGACCGCGTCGATCACCTGGACGACCTGAATGCCGCGCATGTCACGCGACAACTGATAACCGCCGCCGGGACCACGCACACTGGAAACCAGATTGCCACGACGCAACTTGGCGAATAATTGCTCGAGGTAGGACAGGGAAATGCCCTGACGCTCGGAAATATCCGCTAACGAGACCGGACCATGTTGAGCATGGAGTGCCAGATCGAGCATGGCAGTCACGGCGTAACGGCCCTTGGTAGTCAGTCGCATGGCTTGTACCGCAAGATCACTGAATATGCCGCAAGTATGCTATTCCCGAGTATTTAGGTCAACTATAAGACCTATTAAAATACTCGGGATTGCAGCGAATGAAGGGCGCGAATCATAGCAAAAAACCTACGCGCGCGGGGGATTAGGCTGCTGGCTTGTCACCCAGGCCTTTACAGACGTCGGTAAAGTCTTCATCACGCAGCGCCGGCAACTCCTTGGCGCAGTAGTCGCTACCCAAGGCGCTAAGGGCCGAGCACATGCCCTCCAGACGGCCATCCACGGCGTGCAGATGATCCAGCAGTTGGCCGATGGCTTTGGCGACCGGGTCCGGCATGTCCTGGCTGACGCCATAGGCATCGAAACCCAGCTTCTCGGCGATGGCCTGACGCTTGGCTTCTACTTCGTCGTCAGACTTGACGATGATGCGCCCCGGAATCCCCACCACCGTAGCGCCGGCCGGCACCGCCTTGGTCACCACCGCGTTGGAGCCGACCTTGGCATTGGCGCCAACGGTAAACGGCCCCAACACCTTGGCGCCCGCCCCTACCACCACGCCGCTTTCCAGCGTGGGGTGACGCTTGCCTTTATTCCAGCTGGTACCGCCCAGCGTTACGCCCTGATAGAGAGTGACATCGTCGCCGATCTCGGCCGTTTCGCCGATCACGATGCCCATGCCATGGTCGATAAAGAAGCGCTTGCCGATCTTGGCGCCCGGATGAATTTCGATACCGGTCAGCCAGCGACCGAAGTTCGACACCATGCGCGCCAGCCATTTCCAACCCGCCAGCCACAGCCAACCAGACAGACGGTGCAACCAGATGGCATGCAGGCCGGGGTAGCACGTCAGAACTTCAAAAGCGTTACGCGCCGCCGGGTCACGATGGAATACGCTTTGAATATCTTCTCTTACGCGCTCAAACATCTTCACTTCTCCGCTTGTGAGGCTCTCCGCGGGCGGCTTTTTGCGTCTCCGTCAAAATGCCACGCAGAATATTCATTTCCGACTGACTGACCGCGCTGCGGGCAAACAGCCGGCGCAGGCGCGACATCAGATGCCGGGGGTTTTCCGGGTCAAGGAAACCGATCTGCACCAGGGTACTTTCCAGGTGCCCATAAAAGCGCTCCAGCTCATCCATGGTCGACAGTGGCTCGCCCGCCGGCGCCGCTTCGCTGGGCTGGGCGTCCTGTTCCTGAGCCGCCAGCCAGGCAACCCGCACTTCATAACAAAGCACTTGTACGGCGGCCGCCAGGTTCAGGGAGCTGAATTCAGGATTGGACGGGATATGGACGTGGTAATGACAGCGCTGCAGCTCTTCATTGGTAAGGCCGGCGTACTCACGACCGAATACCAGCGCCACTTCGCCACCCTCGGCGGCCTTTTTTACCGACTCCACACCGCATTCGCGCGGATCCAGCATCGGCCACGGCAGACTACGGCTGCGGGCACTGGTGCCCAGTACCAGCGTGCAACCCACCAGGGCCTCCTCAAGCGTGGCGACCACCTGGGCGCTGTCGAGAATGCCGTCGGCGCCCGAGGCGCGGGCACTGGCTTCGTGACTGGGAAAGTCCTGCGGATCAACCAGCACCAGACGCGACAGGCCCATGTTTTTCATGGCTCGCGCAGCACCGCCGATATTGCCGGGATGACTGGTATTGACCAAAACCACGCGGATGTTTTCCAGCAACGCAAGCGCTCACACGGACAAGAAAGGGAGGCAAATCTTACAGAAGCACCCCGGCAAACACCATGCACATGCCAGGTGGGCCTTCTTCATCTAAGGTTTTCTGTTAAGATGCCCGGCTTTCTTTAACGACCCAGGTGACCCTCCATGCAGCCTATGCTGAATATCGCGCTGCGCGCCGCCCGCAGCGCCAGTGAACTGATTTTCCGCTCCATCGAGCGCCTGGACACCATCAAGGTCGACGAAAAAGACGCCAAGGATTACGTATCCGAAGTCGATCGCGCCGCTGAAACCAGCATCATCACCGCACTGCGCAAAGCCTACCCGACCCACGCCATCCTCGGCGAAGAAACCGGCCTGCACCCAGGCAGCGGCGACGGCGAAGACTACCTGTGGATCATCGACCCACTGGACGGCACCACCAACTTCCTGCGCGGCATTCCGCACTTTGCCGTGAGCATCGCCTGCAAATACCGCGGCCGCCTTGAGCACGCCGTTGTTCTGGACCCGGTTCGCCAGGAAGAATTCACCGCCAGCCGTGGCCGTGGCGCCCAACTCAATGGCCGCCGCCTGCGCGTCAGCGCTCGCACCAGCCTGGAAGGCGCCCTGCTCGGCACTGGCTTCCCGTTCCGTGACGACCAGATGGATGGCCTGGACAACTACCTGGGCATGTTCCGCAGCCTGGTTGGCCAGACCGCCGGCATCCGCCGCGCCGGCGCCGCCAGCCTGGACCTGGCCTACGTCGCTGCCGGCCGTTTCGACGCCTTCTGGGAAGCCGGTCTGTCGGAGTGGGATATGGCCGCAGGCGTGCTGCTGATTCAGGAAGCGGGCGGTTTGGTCAGCGACTTTACCGGCGGCCACGAATTCCTCGAAAAAGGTCACGTGGTAGCCGGCAACACCAAATGCTTCAAAGCCGTGCTGACCGCTATTCAGCCGCACCTGTCGGCCGCGCAGAAGCGCTAACCCAGCAGGCATAAAAAAAGCGCCCCGCGGGGCGCTTTTTTTGTAGCCGGCGTTATTGCACCGGGGGGGTGTGAGGATGGCTCGGTTGGCGGGTGGTGTG